>NZ_JBHTML010000117.1:0-13210 GCF_042679445.1 Arthrobacter sp. GCM10027362 | reverse complement strand
GTGGACGGGCCGGGCGGGTCCCTGACCTACGGGCAGCTGGACGAGCGGGCGAACCGGCTGGCCCGCTACCTGGCCGCCCGCGGGGTGGGCCCGGGGGCGAAGGTGGCGCTGTTGTTCGACCAGCCGGTGCGCGCCTATGCGGCGCTGCTGGGGGTGCTCAAGGCCCGGGCCGCGTTCGTGCCGCTGGACCCGGGCTTTCCCGACGACCGGCTGGCCTACATCGTCGCCGACGCCGGGGCCTCCTGCGTGCTCACCCTCTCCTCGCTGCGCCCCCGGGTCGCCGGCACCGGGGCGCAGGTGGTCTGCCTGGACGAGGAGGACCCGCTGATCAGCGCCCAGGACCCGGCCCGCCCGGACGCCCCGGCGGGGGATTCCCTGGCCTACATCATCTACACCTCCGGCTCCACCGGCCGGCCCAAGGGCGTGGCCGTGGAACACGCGAGCATCTGCAACTTCGTCACCGTCGCGGCCGGCACCTACGGCTACGAGCCCGGGGACCGGGTCTACCAGGGCATGACGATCGCCTTCGACTTTTCCATGGAGGAAATCTGGGTGCCCTGGATGGTCGGGGCCACCCTGGTGCCCAAGCCGGCCGGGTCCTCCCTGCTGGGCATGGAACTGGGCCGGTACCTGCGCGAGCAGCGCATCACCGCCCTGTGCTGCGTGCCGACCCTGCTGGCCACCCTGGACGAGGACCTGCCGGACCTGCGCTTTCTGCTCGTCTCCGGCGAGGCCTGCCCGCGCGATCTGGTCGCGCGCTGGCACCGGCAGGGGCGGCGCTTCCTGAACGTCTACGGGCCCACCGAGGCCACCGTGACCGCCACCTGGGACCTGGTCCACCCGGACAAGCCGGTCACCCTGGGCGTGCCGCTGCCGACCTACACCGCCGTGATCCTGGACCCGGAGGCGCCCCGGGCCCTGCCCCCGGGCGAGACCGGGGAAATCGGGCTGGCCGGACCGGGCCTGGCCCGCGGCTACGTCAACCGCGAGGAACAGACCGCCAAGGCCTTCATCCCCGACTTCCTGGGCATCGACAACAACCCCTCCCGGCGCATCTACCGCACCGGGGACCTGGGCCGCTTCACCGAGGCCGGCACCATCGAATACCTGGGCCGGATCGACACCCAGGTCAAGATCCGCGGCTACCGGATCGAACTGACCGAAATCGAATCCGTGCTCCTGGCCCACCCGGCCATCGCCCAGGCCGTGGCCGACACCCACACCCCGGCCCCGGGCACGGTCGAACTGGCCGCCTGGTACAGCCTGCGCCCCGGGGCCGCGCCCCCGGACCCGCACGCACTGCAGCAGCACCTGCGCGAGCACCTGCCCGGCTACATGGTCCCGGCCTACCTCGAACACCTGCCCGCGATCCCCATGCTCCCCTCCGACAAGGCCGACCGCAAGAACCTGCCCGCCCCCGCCCGCCGGCTCACCGGCGGCACCGGGCCCCACACCGCCCCGCGCACCGGCACCGAAAAACTGCTCGCCTCCTGCCTGGGACCCGTGCTCGGCCTGGACCAGGTCCCGGCCACCGCCGACTTCTTCACCGACCTCGGCGCCAACTCCCTGCTCATGGCCAACTTCTCCGCCGCCGTCCGGAAACACACCGGCCTGCCCCCGGTGGCCATGCGCGATATCTACCAGAATCCCACCATCCAGGACTTGGCGGCCGTACTGGACAAGCAAGCCGCCGATACACCGGTACAGGACGTGGACACCAAGGCCGTGCCGGCGTACAAGGTTTCGACGGCGCAGTACGTGTTGTGCGGGGCCCTCCAGTTGCTCATCGCGGCCGGTTACAGCTATGCCATGATCTCCATTGTGATCGCCGCCTTCTTCTGGATCATTGAAGATACCTACCCCGTGGTTGTCATCGAGAAGTCCATTGTGTTCGGGATCGGTGCCTTCGTAGTGTTCAGCACCGTTCCGATTCTGCTCAAGTGGATCATCGTCGGCCGCTGGAAAGCCCAGGAATTCCCTATCTGGGGGCTGGCCTATGTCCGCTTCTGGTTCGTCAAGAATCTCGTGACTCTCACCCCTCTGCGGATGTTCACCGGCACGCCAATATACTCGCTGTACCTGCGGGCCCTGGGGGCGAAGATCGGCAGGGGCGTCACCATCTTCTCCGCGGTGCCGGTCTGCACCGACCTGCTCACCATCGGTGACTGGACCATAGCCGGAAAGGACTCGTCGTTCAGCTGCTACCGGGCCCGCGGCGGCCGGATCCAAACCGGGCCGGTGACGCTGGGCAGCAACGTCCTCATCGGGGAACACACCTTCCTGGACATCGACACTTCCATGGGCAGTGACGCCCAACTGGGGCACGCCTCATCGCTTCACCGCCACCAGTCGGTGCCGGCTGGCGAAAGCTGGCACGGTTCCCCCGCCCAGCCCACCACCGCCAACTACCGGACGGTCGAACCGGTGGCAGGCGGAGCCATGCGCCGGCGGGTGTTGTACAGCTTCTGGACGGTCTTCACCCGGTTCGCGATCGTGCTGCCCCTGGCGATGAGCGCCGTGGCGTTCGTCCTGCCGCCGTTCCTGGCCACCGGTCTGCTGGCTGCCACAAGATGGCCCCTGTACCTTGAGCTTCTGGGCATCTCCGCGGCCGTGTTCTTCCCCAGCCTCACCGCAGGTCTTGTCGCCGTAGCGGTCATCCCCCGCCTGCTTAACTTCTTCCTGGCCCCCGGCAAGGTCTACCCGCTGTTCGGTATCCGCTTTGTCATCCAGCGCTGGATCGTGGGTCTGACCAACGTCAAGTTCTTCATGCAGATTTCGGGCGACAGTTCCCTGGTGGTGCACTACCTGCGGCTGCTGGGTTACCACCAGCCAGGCTTGGTGCAGACTGGGTCGAACTTTGGCACCGGGCTCAAGCAGGACAACCCGCTGCTCTCGACCGTGGGCAGCGGAACGATGGTCTCGGACGGGCTGTCGATCATCAACGCCGACTATTCCAGCACGTCCTTCCGTGTCGCCCACACATCGATCGGCGCGCGCAGCTACTACGGCAACGACATCGTGTACCCCCCCGGTGGCCGAACCGGAGACAACTGCCTCTTCGGCACCAAGGTCCAGGTCCCCATCGACGGCCCGGTCCGGGAAAACACCGGGCTGCTCGGCTCTCCGCCGTTCGAAATCCCGCGCTCGGTGGAACGCGACAGTACCTTCGACGAACTGAAGACCGAACAGGAACTGCGCGAGCGGCTGCCCCTGAAGAACCGGCACAACGCGGTGACCCTGGCCCTGTTCCTGCTCATCCGGTGGATCAACTTCTATGTGGGCCTGGTGGTCGGGGCCGTGGCACTGGGCATGCTCTTCCAGTTCGGCGCCTTCGCGGTGATGGCTGCCGCCGTCGTCCTGCTGGTCTACGCCATTGCGGTCGCCGCCCTCGTGGAACACGCTTCCCAGGGCTTCCGAAGGCTGGTCCCGATATTCTGCTCCATCTACCAGCACCCGTTCTGGCGGCACGAACGCTTCTGGAAACTCAGTGCCCCTGACGCAGTGGAACAGATGTTCAACGGCACCCCCTTCAAACCGCTCCTCCTGCGCCTGCTCGGCGTCCGTGTCGGGAAAAAGCTCTTCGACGACGGCGTCGTCATACCGGAGAAGACACTGGTCACCATCGGCGACTACTGCACGATCAACGCCCAAAGCTGCCTCCAGTGCCACTCCATGGAGGACGGGGCCTTCAAACTCGACGCCATCACCATCGGCAACGAGGTCACCATTGGCACCGGTGGGTTCGTGCACTACAGCGTCAAGATGGGCGACGGCTCGGCGCTTGAGACCGACTCGTTCCTGATGAAGGGCGAGGAAGTGCCAGCCGGCAGCGTCTTCGGCGGCAACCCGGCCCGCCTGGTCTCCGCACCGCCTGCACCGAAGGCCGGCGCGGACGAAGCCGGGGAACTGCAGGCGTCTCCCGCCCAATAAGTGCCTGACGGCCGGCGGCGGCCCGTTCCCTTCCGGGGACGGGCCGCCGCCGCATGCCGGTTCAGGAGCCGTACAGGACCGCGAGGTTCGCAAAGTCGACGGCGTCGGGCACCGGGTCCGTGTCGTCGCCGGTGACGGCGTTCATGACGTCGGAGCGTTCCAGGCGGTGGTCCAGGCCGAGGGCGTGGCCCATCTCGTGGACCACCGTGGCCAGCGCCCCATTGTCGCTGTAACGGTCCAGCGGCCGGGTGTACAAGGTGATGGACGCGCCTTCCATGTACGCGTCGTCGCCGTCCCATTCCATTTCACCGTCGGTGCGGCGCGAACGGCTGTCGTCTTCGACGATGGTCACGCAATTCGCGCCGGCGGAACAGGACTGCACCACGACGGCGTTCAGGCACGGACTCCTCGACCAGATGCCGGTGCCTTCGGACACCAGCCGGGCATAGCGTTCGGACAGTCCGCCGGTTTCAAACTCCACGACCAGTTCCCGCCCGGCCGGCTTCCGCCACGGCTTGACCGGAGAATCTTCCGGGTCGATGTCCTGCGTCCGGGCACCGGCCGGCGCCACGCACTGCGCCGGTGCCGATTGGGCGCTGTTCCCGCCGTCCCCCGTCCCCCGGCCCTGCCCGCCGGAAGGTGAGCATCCGGCCAGGGCCAGGCCGGCAGCCAGGACAGCGAAGACCAGCATCCCACGTGTCGCTGCCTGGTCCGGCCGGCCTGCCGGAAGCCGGCGCCAACGGCCGGCGGATCCATACATCATTGCCGCTCCTTCGTCCTGTTGCTTCCGGAGAAGACCCACTGTAGTGCGGCGCGGATGTGTATAGGCTGTGCTGCGGTTAGGTCCATTCTGTGCCCGGACCAACGGCAGGCGGCCCGCCCCCTCGCGGGGCGGGCCGCCTGCTCCGTGCCGGACTAGAGCTGGGTTCCGGCGGGACCGGAGTCCTCCACCTGGCCGCGCCAGCCTCCGGTTTCCGTTCCCCTGGACTCGATGAATTCCTTGAACTTGCGCATGTCGGATTTCACCTGCGCGCTGTCGATATTCAGGGCCGCGCCGACTTTTTCCGTGAAGGATTCCGGGTCCCATTCAAACCGGACCGATACCCGGGTGCTGTTGGCACCGGCGGGAGCGAACGTGACGACGCCGGCGTGGCTCTTGCCGTCCACGCTGCGCCAGGCAATCCGCTGGTCGGGCTGCTGTTCGACAATCTCGGTATCGAACTCGCGTTCCATGCCGCCGATCCTGGTCTTCCAGTGGTTGGTCGTATCCGTCAGCTGGGTGACGGACTCAACGCCAGACATGAATTGCGGAAATGATTCGAACTGGGTCCACTGGTTGTAGACCACGCTGACCGGGACCTCTACATCAATGGTCTCTTCCACGGTTTCCATCTGCTTCCTCCTTCAGTTGGATCAGCCCGCTGTCGCGGGTTCAAGGGGCCGCCGGACGCCGGATCGCAACGGCATGGGCCACCCCTAAAAACTAAGCATACTGACCAATAATGTCCAACCCCAGTCCGCGGCGGAATCCGTCAAGTCCATGGCAAAGAAAAAGCCCCGCTTACGCGGGGCCTAGTCCGTGGAGATGGGGGGAATTGAACCCCCGTCCGATGTTGTGTTGCCAGGGCTTCTCCGGGCGCAGTTTGCTTCGGGCTTTCTCGGCCCTAGCCATCATGCAAACGAGTGGCTAACCCGGGCCCAGCCGTCTAAAAGTCCCGGACACTCCAACGGCGAAAGTGTCCGGCAGTGGCCCTCTAAATGACGCCAGTTACCGGGGCGAGAGCATCCCCGGGCTGACGGACTGAACTACTGCTTAGGCAGCGAGTTCGAAGTCAGTGCGCTTAGATTCGGCACTTATTGGTTTACAGAGAGCGTTTACGAGATAACTCTGCATCCTCGGCCCGCTTCACCTGCCGCGACTAACATCGTCGAAACCAATCATCCCCGTATTCAGTTACCAATTCCAGTCGCCCTTATTGGCCACTGTCCGGCACCGACCCTCAGGGCTGAACCCATCCGGTGGCGCCGGAGTAATTATTGTAACCCATGTGTGGGGGCAAATATTCCGACCCGCCGCAATCCGGAAGCAACCGCCGTCAGCGCCGGTTGCGTGCGCGCATGGCGCGCAGCGCCTCGCGGTTGTCCTGCTTCTCGCGCAGGGCCTGCCGCTTGTCGTAGTCCTTCTTGCCGCGGGCGACGCCGATCTCGACCTTGGCCCGCCCGTCCAGGAAGTACAGCTGCAGCGGAACGATGGTGAAGCCGGTTTCGCGCACCTTGTGCGAGATCTTGTCCAGCTCCGCCCGGTGCAGCAGCAGCTTCCGACGGCGCCGGGCGGCGTGGTTGGTCCAACTGCCGTTGAGGTACTCCGGGATGTAGACGTTCTCCAGGTAGAGCTCGTCGTTATAGAACGTCGCGAAGCCGTCTACCAGGGACGCCCGGCCCTCGCGCAGGGATTTGACCTCGGTGCCCATCAGCGCCATGCCGGCTTCGTAGGTGTCCAGGACATGGTAGTCGTGGAACGCCTTGCGATTGGTGGCCACTGCCTTGCGGCCACTTTCCCTGGGCACGGGGCAACTCCTTCACTTTTGAAAAAACCAGTATATCCGCACACCGTCCCCGCGATGACGGTTGCTGTCGGAGCGCACACGCAGGGAGTTCAGCATGCACGGCGGGCTGCTGTCCCGTCAGTTAGCGCCGCCAGAACTGCATGTTTCCGGATACGCAGTCGACCTGTCCGGTCCCGGAGTTCGTGGTGGCAGACGAGCCGTCCATCTGGATGTGGCAACCTACCGCCGCCGTGCCCGGCGAATCGACCGAGACGGAGGCGTAAGGCAAGCCGGTATAGGAAATGTCCTTTTCCCAGTTTCCGCTGATCTGCTCCCGCACCGTCTCGGATCCGTTGAAGTATGCGACCGTGGCAGGTCCGTCCGAGGTGACTACGTACCGCACAGTATGCGCGCCGATAATTTGGTTCGCAAAATAGACAACCATGACTGAGACGATGGCCGCAATGATCATCCCTGCGGCTCCAAGCACGATGCCGGTGATAGCCATCGGCTTCTTTTGCTTCTTCCGCAGGGCAATGATGCCGAAAACTATGGCGAGAGGGCCGATCAGGAAGCTGGCGACGCCAACAATGGGAACCGCGGCTTCCATGAAAGACACAATGCCGATTACCAAAGCCGCGATGGCAAGTCCCATCGGCTGCGGTGGTCCTGCGGCGTAGTCGTGGCCGCTCAATTGCGGATAGCGGGTGTAAATATCTTGCGCCGCTCCTTGCTGCGGTGCAGCATTGCCACCCGCAGCTCGGCCGGCGTGGGATTCGCCGTCGGGATTTCGGCCTTCCGGCACGTGGCGGTCTTGCGGATCCAATTCGGCGGAGGCCTCGGGTCGAGGCGTCTGATCGGACATGATCCCCCCGTTTCTTGTCCTGGCCAGGGAGGCGGCGTGGCCGCCTCGTACGCAGTCTAGCCCTGAGACCAGGACTTGGATACACGTCGGCGCGAAGTATCTTCGCCCAGGTTTGGAGGACGGCGGGATATGGCCCATCCCGAGGGCCTGCGGGAGCCGCCGGCGGCAACGCCAGGCAGGGATCCCTGCCTGGCGGCATGCCCATTCCGCAGCGGCAACCTTCGTTGAGCCGCGTTGGGATCAGAGCAGGCCGGCCGGGTTCACCAGCGTGCCGTTGAGCACCGTCTCGAAGTGCAGGTGGCAGCCGGTCGAGTTGCCGGTGGTGCCCACATAGCCGATGGTCTGCCCTTGGCTGACCTGCTGCCCCGGGTAGACGACGGAGCGGGTGAGGTGGAAGTACTTGGTGGCCAGCGCATTGCCCCCGACCACCCCGTGGCTGATCACCACGAAGTTGCCCGCGGCCCCGCCCCACTGGGCGTACATAACGCTGCCCGATGCCGGCGCCCTGACCGGCGTGCCGCAGCCGGCAGCGTAGTCCAAGCCGGTATGCATATAGCCGCCCTGGCCGTTGAAGTCGATGGTTCCGGCCGGCGTCGGCCGCCAGCCGAAGCCCGAGGAAACCCATGCCGACACCGGCGCGATCAGGCCAAAGGAGGAGGGCCGGGAGGGTGCCGCCGGCGGCTTGGGCACGGTGGGTACAATCTGCGGCACCGGCTGGCCCTTGGCGGCGGCGGCGGCCTGGGCGGCTTTGATCCGCGCCTGTTCCCGTTCCCAGGCCTGCTGCGCCGCCCTGCGCCTGGCCTCCTCGCGCTTGCGCCGTTCCTCGGCTTCGCGGCGCTCGCGCTCCTGCCGCTCGGCGATCTCGGCCTGCACCTGGGCATGCTCGGATTCGGCCGCGGCCAGCTTCTTCTGGATTTCCGGCTTTCGGGCCTGAAGCTCGTCGGACAGCGCCGAGGTGTCGGAGATGAGCTGGTCCACCTTCTCCTTTTCGGCGGCGGCCTCGTCCCGGGCTGCCTGCTCGACGGCGAGGGCGGCCTCGGCCTGCTCCTTCAGGCTGCGGATCTCTTCCTCGACCGCCTCCAGGCGCGCCTGGGAATTCACGTTCGTGGCATTCTGCTGGGACAGCCGGTCCAAGGCGGCGTTCTGGGTGCGCAGGGCCTGGTCGGCCATGCTCATGGTGTCCGCCAGGCCGGCCTTGGGACCGGAGCCGAAGAACAGCTGGAGGTTGGAAGGAACACCGCCCTGCTTGTACGCCTGGGTGGCGATCTGGCCGATCAGCTTCCTGGTATCGGCCAGCCGCGCCTCGTCGTCGGCCATCTGCTGGTTGATCTTGTCCTTGGTCTGCAGGGCCAGGTCCACGCGCTGGGACAGCGCCGCGACCTGGGCGGCGGCTTCCTCCACGCGCCCCTGCGCCTCGGAGAGCGCCTGCTGGGCCGCCGGCAGCTGGTGCTGGTACTCCTTCAGCTTCGTGACAGTCTTGACGATGTCCGCGTCGAGGAATTCGAGGGACTCCTCAACTTCGGCGATTTCCTGCTCCAGCGCCTGCTTGCGGTCGTCGAGCTGGTCCGCCTGTGCGGGCCCGGCGGTGGCCAAGGTGAGCAGCAGCAGGGCGGACAGCCCGGCTGCGAGCAAGCCTTGCGGGAACCACTTCGGACGGCACTGCTGCCTGGAACGGACAAAGCTGTAGCCATGCTGCACCGACCGGTCCCCCCACCTGTTGTTTTGTTGACTGGTCACGAGTCTAAACCTTCAAATAACGGCGCAGGGTCAGCAGCGAGGAAATTCCCGCCAGCAGCGCACCAAGCAGCAGCAGCCCGGGGGCGATCAACAGCACCGCTCCGTCCGAAATGAAGGCGGTGCCCGGATACTGCTCCGCAAGCCAGCCGCCGATGAAGAACCGGGCAACCGCCCAGAGCACCAGCGAAGCGAGCGCGGCTCCGATCACCGCGGCAATCACGCCTTCCAGAATGAAGGGCAGCTGGATCACGACCTTGGACGCGCCGACCAGGCGCATGATGCCGGTTTCCCGGCGGCGGCTGAAGGCGGAGAGCCGGATGGTGGTGGCTATGAGCAGGATGGCGCAGACGATCATGACGGCCGCGATACCCACGGCTACCAGCGAGGCGATATTCATGACGGAGAAGACCCGTTCCAGGACCTCCCGCTGGTCCACCACCACTTCCACGCCGGGCAGCGAGGAGAAGACCTCGTTGATGACCTCGTACTTCTGCGGATCCACGAGGCTGACCCGGAAGGATTCGGGCAGCTGGTCCGCGGTCACCGAATCCACGATCGGCGAATTGGCGAACTGTTCCCTGAAGTGCTCCAGCGCGTCCGCCTGGGACTCGAAATGGTAGCTGGAGACGTACTGGGCGACCGCCGGGGACTTCAGCGTGGCCTCGATCTCCGAGCGCTGCTCGTCCGTGACGGGGCCGGACGCGCAGCTGGCCGCCGTCGACGTGTCCACGCAGAGGAAGACCGCGACCTGGACCTTGTCGTACCAGAAGCCCTTCATCTGGTTGATCTGCAGCTGCAGCAGGCCCGCCGCCCCCACGAAGGTGAGTGAAATGAAGGTCACCAGGATCACCGAGATGAGCATCGAGAGGTTGCGCCGCAGGCCGGAGCCGATCTCGCCGAGGATGAATGCCAGCCTCATACGGCGCTGCCCTTCGGTTCCGACGCCGGCTGTTTGTCCTGGGAACCCGCGTAGATGCCCTGCGCTTCGTCGCGGACCAGCCTGCCGTCCACCAGTTCGATCACGCGACGGCGCATCTCGTTGACGATGACGTTGTCGTGGGTGGCCATGACCACCGTGGTGCCGTTCTGGTTGATCCGGTCCAGTACGTTCATGATCCCCATGGAAGTGGTGGGGTCCAGGTTGCCGGTGGGTTCGTCCGCCAGCAGGATGCCGGGCTTGTTGACGATGGCGCGGGCAATGGCCACGCGCTGCTGCTCGCCGCCGGAGAGCTCGTGGGGCATGCGGTGGTCCTTGCCTTCCAAGCCCACCGTCTTGAGCACCTCGGGCACGGTTTCGCGGATCACCGCCCGGCTCTTGCCGATCACCTGCATGGCGAAGGCCACGTTGGCGGCCACCGTCTTATTGGGCAGCAGCCGGAAGTCCTGGAAGACGACGCCGATGCCGCGGCGCAGCTTGGGCACGCGCCAGCTGGGAATGTTGGCCACGTTCCGGCCCGCGACGTAAACGGCCCCGCGCGTGGCCCGGTCCTCCTTCAGGACCAGGCGGATGAAGGTGGACTTGCCCGAGCCGGACGATCCGACCAGGAAGGCAAAATCCCCGCGGTCGATCTCCACACTGACGTTCTCCAGTGCGGGCCGCGATTTCTGGTCGTAGATCTTGGTGACGTTGTCGAATCGAATCATGACTGCTGTGTGCCCACGTTTCTGCCACCGATGACAAAAGGCCTGGCTGGGGTGCATCGGCCTTTCGACTATAGTCATGCCCGCTTGGGATTACCCGGCAGGCGTGCGGGCGTGTCGCCGCAGGTGAACGCCCGGTTAACGACCCGACGGGTGGGATAATTGCGGCTCCAGCGCCTCCCGGACAGCCCCCGCCACCGCCTCCACCCCGGGATGGTCCATGAGGATGCTGTAGTGGTTGGTATCCGGCACGTCGCGGGCCGTGAGCAGCCGGGTCTTCGCGGTCCACTCGCGGACGTACTCCGGCCGGTACAGGCCCTGCGGCTCATTCAGCAGCCCGCGGGGGCTGCGCAGCAGCAGCGCCGGCACGGACAGGTGCGCCAGCGCGGCCAGCAGTTCCCCGCCGCCGTTCAGGTCCACGGTGTCCTGGGCCACGGCCTGGTAGCTGGTGGACGGGCGCAGCTGGTGCCCCTCCCCGTCCAGGTCATAGTCCACGTAGGCCTCCACCAGCGGGTTCCAATGCAGCTCGAATGCCGGGTGCTCCCGCCAGAACAGGCGGTAGGCCTCGCGGCTGGGGAACTGCCGGCTCAAACGCTCCGCGGCCGGTCCCAGCACCGCGGCCACCACCTCGTCGGCGCTCAAGCCCGCCGGCACCTGCAGCGGCAGGCCGCCGTCGACCAGGACCAGCCGCCGCACCAGCTGCGGGTAGCGGTGGGCGAGCACCAGGGCGGCGAAGGCGCCCATGGAATGGCCGACGACGACGGCACCCCCTCTGCCGTGGCCGGTGCCTGCGGTACCAATGCCGTGCGCGGCCAGCACGGCCGCCAGGTCATCGGCATGCGCGGCCATGCCGAAAGGGCCCGGCAGCGCGTTGCTCCGTCCGCGACCGCGCAGGTCCGGGGCGACCAACCGGACCCCGGGCAGTTCGTCCGCTAGCAGGCCCCAGGCCACGTGGGAGGCTGTCACCCCGTGGACGGCCAGGACGGTCGGCCCGGCCGGGCCCTCCGGCCCGGGCTCCGGCCCCCAGATTCCGGCGCGCAGCAGGCCGCCGCGGACCCGGACATCGACGCTGCGGTAGTCGGCGCGCTGCCAGGGGCTCATCGGCTGCTCCATCCGCCGTCCATGGTGTACGACGCACCGGTGACCATGCCGGCGTCGTCTCCGGCCAGCCAGCAGGCCAGCGAGGCCACCTCGTCCGGTTCCACCAGGCGCTTGATCGCGCTTTCGGTCAGCATGATTTTCGCCACCACCTCGCCCTCGGGCAGGTTGTGCATCCGTGCCTGGTCGGCGATCTGCTTCTGGGCCAGCGGCGTCCTGACGTAGCCGGGATTGATGCAGTTGCTGGTCACCCCGTGCGCAGCGCCCTCGAGCGCCGTGACCTTGGACAGGCCCTCGAGCCCGTGCTTGGCGGCGACATAGGCGGACTTGTAGGCGGAGGCGCGCAGCCCGTGCACCGAGGAGATGTTGATGATCCGCCCGAAGCCGCGCTGGTACATCCCCGGCAGCACCGCGCGCACCAGCAGGAACGGGGATTCGAGCATCAGGCGCAGGATCAGCCGGAAAGCCTCCGGGTCGAACTCCTCGATCGGGCCGATCCGCTGGATGCCGGCGTTGTTGACCAGGATGTCCGCCTCCAGGGCCAGGTCCTGCAGCGCCGCGGTGTCGCTGAGGTCCACCTGCCAGGCCTCTCCCCCGATGGCGGCCGCCGCCGCCTCGGCCGCAGGCCCGTCCAGGTCCGCCACGGTCACCTTGGCGCCGCGGGCTGCCAGTGCCCGGGCACAGGCTTCCCCGATCCCGCCGGCCCCTCCGGTGACAATCGCCCGCCTGCCGGTGAGAGTCTGCTCAACCATCCGTGGTTCCTTCCTGGTCCGGTGCAGCATCGGGTGCCAGTGCCCGTTCGATGAACTGCATCATCTCTTCGAAAACATGGTCCGGGACTTCCCGGCGGGGCCCGGGACCGGATTCCCCGGGCTCCTCCCAGAGCACCCAGCGCATGCCGATCAGTTCGCCGATGCCCATCAGCGCCCAGGCGGCCACGGTCGGATCCAGCCGGCGGACCTCGCCGGCGGCCTGGGCAGCCTTGAGGCCTTCGATGTAGCCGTTGACAATCCGGGTGTAGTGCATCCGCAGCGCGCCGGGCGAAACAAACTCGGCCTGGCGGATAATCCGGTACAGCGCCGGGTGTTCGGCGGTGAAGCGGAAGAACGCCCGGAAACCTGCCCGCTCGGCCTCCAGCCGGTTCCCGGCGCTGCGGGCCGCTTCGGTCATCGCATGGCGGACCCGGCGGTTCAGGTCCTCGACCACTTCGTCGAAGATGGCCTGCTTGCCCTCGAAATAGAGGTAGAACGTGCCCAGGCCCACCTCCGCCTGCTCGGTGATCTTCACGATCGAGGCCTCGTGGTAGCCCACCGAGGCGAAAACGCTCTCGGCCGCCGCCAGCAGCCGGGCCCGGGTCCGGCTGCCGCGCGCGGTGCGCGGTGCCCCGCTCACC
>NZ_JBHTML010000116.1:0-13236 GCF_042679445.1 Arthrobacter sp. GCM10027362 | reverse complement strand
CCGGCCGGCCGGATGCCGGGGCAGCCTCCGGCCCGGTGGTCCGGCATGGATCCGCCGCACGGGACGGCACGGACATCTCCGGTGCCGGCGGCCGACTGGCCGCCCAGCCCGGCCGGCAGGGGGAAGCGGTCGGATGGGACCCGGATGAACCGGATCCACCGGTTGTGCTGCCGGAGCCGCAGCTCCCCGTCGTCCATGCCCCGGGCGCGAACACCCCGGATGGCAGCCCGGCTTTTTGGGAGCGCCGTTACCTGCGGCGGTGGCAGACCGGACTGCTCCGATGAGTGCCTCGACAGCCATTGGCATGGTCAGCACCTCGCTGCGCAACCTCCTCCTCGCCGAAATGCGCCTGAATCCGTCCGTCGACGTGACCGTGCTGGCACCGGATGAAACCGGCAGCGGCCGCCGGATCAACCTGTTCCTGTACCGGATTGAGGAAAACGAGTACCTGGCCAACCAGGATGCGCTCGCCGAGGCCGGAAACCGGCTGGTTCCGCCGCCGCTGTCGCTGAGCCTGCTCTACCTGATGACGGTGTATGCCCCGAACGACGCCGTCGGCGGCAACGTCACGGCGCATGAGATCCTCGGCGAGGCAATGAGGGTCTTCCGGCAGCATTCTCCCATTCCGCGCGGCCACCTGGCGCCGGGCCTGGCAGGTGCGCGCGAGGACCTGCGGATTGTGGCCAGGAACCTGGACGCGGAAGAGCTGAGCCGTATCTGGGCGACCTTTTCCCAGCCGTTCAGGCTTTCGGTGCCGTACCAGGTCTCCACCGTCCAGCTCGATGCGGTGCCGCAGGCGCCGTTACCCATGCCGGCCCGGGTACGCACCATCGGCGTTCCGCGGGTGCTGCAACCGGCCGCCCCGCCCTCGATCCTGGCCATGTCGCCGACGCGCGGGCCCGGGGGCACCTCCCTCACCTTCACCGGCGAGCACCTCGCCGGCTGGCGGGTAGCGGCGACCATTGGCGGCCGGCGCATCGTCGACGCGGCCGCGTCGGGCGACACGGTGGCGGCCGTCGTCCCGGCAGACCTGGGCGCAGGACATTACGAAGTGCGGGTGGATATACCGATGGCCTTCCGGCGGACCTTCCTGTTCGAGGTGGCGCCATGACGGGCGCCCGGTACACGGACAACCATGAGCACCTCCGCGACGAGCTGCGGCGGCTGGACGCACGGATCCGGCTGCGGACCCTGACCATGCCGCTGCTGAATGCGGCCGCACCCCAGGCCCAGCTTGAGCGCACGGTGTTCATCTCCCCGGACGAGGTGGCCTGGCTGCTTGCATGCGATCCGGCCCCCGGCCTCGACGGAACCGCCGCGGCCGTGGCGCGCTCCACCCTCACCGAGCTCTCCGAGGTCATCGGGGAGCGGACCGCCGCCAGCCTCGACGCCGGGATTCCGCTGGCACTGCCCCGGCTAGGTGAGCTGTTCGGACTTTCGGAATTCGAGCTGCAGGCTATCGTGATCTGCCTGGCACCGGAGCTGCGGTCCAAATATGACCGCCTCTATGCGTACCTGCAGGACGACATCACCCGCAAACGGCCAAGCGTCGATCTGGTGCTGAACCTGCTTTGCGAGACGGAAGATGCCAGGTGGGGCGCACAATGGATGCTCGGTGAGGCTGCCACCTTGCAACGCTGGGGGCTGCTGCAGTCCGTGGAGGATCCGAACAGTCCATCCGGATCAAGCGGACTTGCCCGCTTCCTGCGGGTCGATCCCCGCATCTGCCGCTTTATCCTCGGCGATACCCAGCCGGACGGGCGGCTTGCCGGCCTGGTACGGCTGCGCCGGCCGGCTGCCGCGACGGCGGCGGGAGCCGGCTTCCCGCCTGTACCAGGCGGTGCGCGGGAACCGGTACGGCTGGAACCGGATCCGCCGGACGGGTGCCGGCAGGTGCTTTACCTGCGCGGCCCTGCCGGGGTAGGCAAGACCGAGCTGGCACTGCGGCTTTGCGGCAGCGCAGGGCTTGCGCTGCTCGTCCTCGATACCGAAGACTTGTCGGCGCTGCCCCCGGAGCAGGCGCGCGATCTGCTGCTGGCGGCCTGCCGGGAAAGCGCCCTCCAGCGGGGCGCGATGTACCTTGAGCGCGGGGATGCGCTGCTGGAGGCATCGGGGCGGGCCTCGCTGAAATCGCTGGCCCGGCTGGCCGCCGAACCCGGTCCACCGATCATCCTCGGCGGCGAAGCGCCCTGGACGGACGGCCGGATCTTTGACCAGGCGCGCTTCGAGACCGTAACGGTGCCAATGCCCACGGCCGCCGAGCGCGCCGCGCTCTGGCGCCGGCAGTTGGACGGGCTGACACCCGCGGCGGCTGATTGGGCCGAAGAACTCGCGAGCCGCTTCGTCCTGACCCCGGCGCGGATCAAGGACGCCGTTGCGGCGGCGGAACGCGGCTGCCGCCCGGAGACACCCGGGCCGACCCTTGAGGAGCTCGAGGCCGCCTGCCGGCACCAGTCCGACCAGCACCTTGGCGAACTGGCAGTGAAGGTGGACCCGCGGCACGGCTGGGAGGATCTGGTCCTGCCGGAGCCGAAGACTGCGCAGCTGCGCGAGATCTGCGGCCAGGTGCGCCAGCACGACCGGGTGTACGAGGCCTGGGGGTTTGGACGGAAACTTGGCCGCGGGAAGGGCCTGAGCGTCCTCTTTGCCGGCCCGCCCGGTACCGGCAAGACGCTGGCGGCCGAAGTCTTGGCCCGGGAGGCCGGGCTCGGGCTGTTCGAGATCGACCTGTCCGGCGTAGTCAGCAAGTACATCGGGGAAACCGAGAAGAACCTGGCCCGCATCTTCCAGGAGGCCCGTACCGGCAACGCCATCCTCTTCTTCGATGAGGCCGACGCGCTGTTCGGCAGACGCACTGAGATCCACGACGCCCATGACCGTTACGCCAACATCGAGACGGGCTTCCTGCTGCAGAAGCTGGACGAGCATGAGGGGATCGTGCTGTTGGCTTCGAACCTGCGGACCAACCTCGACGAAGCCTTCACCCGGCGCATCCGCTACGTCGTCGACTTTCCGTTTCCGGATGCGGCCCATCGCCAGCGCATCTGGGAGTCGCATTTTCCGGCGGAAGCCCCCGTCGCCGACGACGTCGACTGCGCCTTGCTGGCACGCGAGTATGCAATTGCCGGAGGCAGCATCAAGAACATCGTGCTCAACGCCGCCTTCCTCGCGGCCTCCGACGGCGGCGTCATCACTGCCCGGCACATCCTGCTGGGCACGCGCCGCGAGTTTGAAAAACTCGGCAAGCTGTGGGCTGAACAGCCCGCAGACAGGGAGGAGGCCCAATGACCGGCGTTCCCGGCAAACCCAGGATCCTGCACGGTGCCTTCGTGGAATTCGGTCTCAGTGTCCCGCCGCTGCTCGTGGTGTTCCAATACAACCCCTTGCAGCTGACCCGGAACCGT
The DNA here is from genome assembly GCF_042679445.1 of Arthrobacter sp. GCM10027362. Classification (NCBI taxonomy): domain Bacteria; kingdom Bacillati; phylum Actinomycetota; class Actinomycetes; order Micrococcales; family Micrococcaceae; genus Arthrobacter; species Arthrobacter sp. GCM10027362. The sequence goes on along the minus strand of NZ_JBHTML010000116.1, from coordinate 9,832 downwards.
GAGCTGGTCTACGCACCGCCGGCCCAGCCGGCGCCACGGGCCACCCGGGCCCGTCCCAATCCGGCAGCACCTGCGCCGCGGCCGATGCGGGATTTCCATGGCCGCAAGGAATTCGAGGACCTGGCCGAACTGCGCCGGCAACAACTCGTCACGGTGCAGGAAGAAAGCATTGCCTTCGACGTGCGGCTGGACGCGACAGACAAACTGAACGAGGGCGACGATGTGACCCGGCAGCTGGGCATTGCTCCGCAGCTGTCCACCCTGGAGCTTATGGTGCAGCCGAAGGGGGAAGGCGTGCTGGCCGGGATGGTCGGCGACCTGCTGGGCAAACGCCAGGACTTCATCCATCCGCGGCGGGCCAACCCGCCCCTGGTTCTGTTTATCTTCGGCCGCAAACGGGTGCTGCCTGTCAATATCACCAGCATGCACATCACCGAGACGGAATTCAGTGCGGACCTGAACCCGACCCGGGCCACCGTGGCGGTCGGCCTGACCGTGATCGAGGGGAACAACGCCCCGTTCCTGGCCTCCCACCTGATGACGGAGGCGATGTCCGCCCTGAACCTGGCCAACGTTGGCGAAGCCGCCAACGTGGTGATCCCGGGGTGACCGCCATGGCGCGCAGGCACTCCCGATACCGGACGCCGGAGGGCGCGTCCGGTCCCGACGCGCGCGGCAGGACGCCCGCCACTACGGCGCTGCGTCCCCTGCCGGAGGTGGCCGGCCGGTTCCGGCACACCGTGGCCCAGGGCGAGCGGCTGGACCAGCTGGCGTACCGCTACTACGAGGAACCCTTAGCCTGGTGGCACATCTGTGATGCCAATCCGGGAATCCTCTCCCCGCTGGCCCTGCTGGGGCACGACCCGGTCGTCACCGTCCGCTTCCCGCTCGCCGTTCCTGCGGGGGGCCGGCCCCCGGCTTGGCAGCCGGTGTTGCGCGCGCTCTCCGGGATCCCCGGAGTGGAGCAGGCAACCGTGGAAGAAAGCATCGAGTACGTGGACCGGGCACCGGAGGTCGCGGAACGCTTCGACCGGGCGCTGCTGGTGACCTTCAACCGCGAGTGCACCGAGTCCGAGACACTGATCGAAACGATCAGGAACGCCGGTTTCAGCGTCGGGGAACCTGCCGGAACCGGGCAGCTGGGCCGGAGCATCGTCATCCCACCGCCCGGAAGGGGGTAGCCCAGGCGCCATGGAACAAGAGAAGCTGCGTCTCGAAATCGGCGGTGCCGAGCTGCCGGAACTGTACGAGGACCTGATCAACCTCGAAGTCGAACTCGACGACGAACTGGCCGGCATGGTCCGGATCAGCCTCGCCGTGCCGCAGCGCGGCGACGGAACCTGGCCCTATCTCGACGATGAACGGATCCAGCTCTGGCAGCCGGTGGTGATTACGGCAGGGCTGGGGGACGAGCAGGAAAAGCTGCTCAGCGGTTATATCACCCACCTGCGGCCCGACTTTGCCGGCGACCCTGACCAGTGCCAGCTGGAGATCTGGGGGATGGACAGCAGCGTGCTGATGGACCGCCGGACCATCCTCAAGGACTGGCCCAACCGCAAGGACAGCGATATCGCCGAGGAGGTCTTTGGCAGCTACGGGCTGGGCTCGGATGTGACCGATACCGAAATCATCCATGACGCCGACGTATCGACGATCATCCAGCGCGAGACCGACATCCGCTTCCTCAAACGCCTCGCCCGCCGCAACGGGTTCGAATGCTACGTCTCTGGCACGATGGGGTATTTCGGTCCGCCGGCGCTCCATCGCCGGCCGCAGCCGGTCCTGCAGGTACAGTGCGGGGAGGAAACCACAGTCACCCGGTTCGCCGTGGAGGTCGCTGCGCAGGGCCCCTCGCCCGTGGCCATGACCCAGCTGGACCATCTGACCAAGGAGATCCTCGGGGTTGCCGTGGAGAAGACCAGCCGGAAGCTGCTCGGGGCGAAGCCGCCGGCAGCTTATCTGCCCGCCGGCATGAACCCCGAGCTGACTCATCTTGGTCAGACGGTTACGACCGGCGGCCCCGAAATGGAAGTCCTGTGCCAGGGGCTGCACGACCGCGGCGAGTGGTTCGTCACCGGGGAAGGGGAGGTGGCCGCCAACCAGTACGGCACCATCCTCATGCCCCGGCGGACCGTCACAATCAAGGGAATCGGTGAGACCTACAGCGGGGTGTACTACGTGTCGCGCGTCACGCATGTGTTCACCCCCGGCGGCTACACACAGGTCTTCACGGTCCAACGCAACGCCCTGCTGCCGACGGGGTCAGAGGAATTCTCGCCCGGCGGCCCCAACCTGCCGTTTTGAGGAGGAAGCCTGATGGACCTGGAACGTGTCGTCGCCGACCTGGTGGAAAAGATCGACCGCCGTCATTACGGCAAATACCGGGGCATTGTCGTGGACAACAAGGACCCGAAGCGGCTGGGGCGGCTCACCGTGCAGGTACCGAGCGTCCTGGGCCCCGATGTCGTGACGGGCTGGGCCAAGGCGTGTGTTCCCTACGGCGGCGCCGACCAGCAGGGGATCCTGTTCATCCCCGCTCCGGGGGCCGGGGTCTGGGTCGAATTCGAGGAAGGCGACCTGGAATTTCCGATCTGGTCCGGCGCCTTCATCAGCGAATCCGCCGGGGCCAGCGAAGCTCCCGGACCCGACGGCACCCCCGGGACGGGCGTGGACCCCGCCGGCTGCAAGATCATCAAGACCGGGCGGGGACACACCCTGTACTTTGAGGACACCCCCGGCACGGAGTCGATCCAGCTCCACGACGGCGTGCACGGCCACCGGATTACCCTCAATGCCGAAGGAGTCTCGGTCACCGATGGCATCCACGGCCACCGGATCACCCTTACCGCCGACGGCGTGGCGATCACCGGCGGGACCGCCAACGGCAATTCTCTGGCGATGGACACCACCGGGATCACTGTGCAGGACCGGAACGGCAATACGCTCCGCCTGGGCCCGGCCGGCATCGAGGTTGGCGGGGACGTCGAAAAGATGGTCCTGGGTACCACGTTCAAGGCCAACGTCGCGGCCTTCATAACGGCGCTGGCAACACATACGCACATCGGCAACCTCGGCGCCCCCACGTCGCCCCCGGTGGCGCCGATGAACCTCGACGTGCCGATCTCGGCCCGGCACTCGGTCGGCTAGGAGGACCCCATGGCATTGGTGGTCGGCACCGTGGATGCGGAATCGGGCTTGAGCAAGGCCATCTTCGAGCAGATGGACATATTGTTGGCGCCGCCGTTGCAGCAGGCCGTAGACAACGCCTCCGGTGAGGCCCAGGCGAAGGCGCAGGAGGCGCTGGACGCCGCCCGCAACGGGTGGAAGCAGTTGGCATTCGCCATCGCCACAGGAGTGGTCACCCATTTGACGGCGAACCTTGAGATCGTCGGGATCCAAGCCACCGGTGACGTCGCGGCCGCAGTAGCCGGCAAGACCGAGCCCGCGCCGCCGGCCGCGCACCAGCACCAGATCAACCTAGCCGCTGCCCAACAAGGGGTTACGTTCAATCAGAGCGGCAGCGGACTGGGCCATGTCCGGTAACGGCACCGGGGAGGACGGGCTTATGGCAACGGGATTCGGGTTTCCCTTCAGGGTAGCGCCAGGCGGGACGATCTCCCCGGACGGCGACGAGGACGCCGATCTCCGCGGCAAGATCGTCCAGGTGCTCTTCACTTCACCCGGTGAACGGGTGAATCAGCCCACCTTTGGGTGCGGGCTGCTCAATCTCGTCTTCGACCCCAACAATACGGTCCTCGCCGCCGCCGTCGAATTCACGGCGAGCCAAAGCCTGACCCGCTGGTTGGGCGGGGAGATTGTCGTCAGCGGGGTAGACATCCAGGCCCAGGACGAGACGCTGACTGTCGAGGTCGCCTACCTGCGGCGCCGCGACGGAGCACGCCAGTCGGTCAGGATCCAATTCAGGTGAGGTGGGACCATGGCAGAGATCGCTGACAGGGACGGGCAGCCGGTCATCGACTACACCGGCCGCGACTACGAGGGAATCCTGAAGGCACTGCGTGAGCAGGTGCCCCGCAAGCTGCCCGAGTGGCAGGACTTCATGAACGAAGCCGACTTTGGCAACGTAATGCTGCAGCTGTTTGCCTATCTCGGAGATGTCCTGAGCTACTACCAGGACCGCGTCGCCAACGAGAGCTTCCTGAATACTGCCACCACCCGGCGCAGCGTCATCGAGCACCTGCGCCTGATCGGATACCCGATGCGCACCGCCGCACCGGCAAGCACCACGCTGACCATTTCGCTGCCGGCCGGAACCCGGATACCGGAACCGGTAAGCATCATCCGCGGTGCCGCCTTCGCCACCAAAAGCCATAAGGACAGACCCAGCGTCCGGTTCGAATATACCGGCGAATCCCCCCTGGTCTTGACTTTCGAGCCTACCGATCCGGACGACCCTGCAGGGCCTGCAGCCGCTTCCGTCCCGGTGGAGGAAGGCCGGCTGATTGCCAGCGAAATCCTGGGCAAGGCCGACGGGTCACCGGACCAGCGCTACATCCTGGCCTACCGCGGCCTGATCCTGCCCCAAGCCGGACCGCAGGCGCCGCCCGGCGCAGGCATCATGCTCGAGGCGACGCAGGGTAATGCGCCAGCCCAGCGCTGGCGGTTCCGGGAGAGCTTGGCGTTCAGCGGCCCGGCCGATCATGATTTCAGCATCGATATCGACGAGAACGACCAAGCCACGCTCATTTTCGGCGACGGAACGTTCGGGGCAGTGCCGCCGCGCGGAGCGTCGCTGGCCATCAGCTACCGCACCGGCGGCGGGCTGGCAGGAAATGTGCCAGCCGCCGCGATCACAACGATCGTCAACGTCCCCGCGCTCGCGGTCCTCGGCGCCAAGGTCACCAACAGGATGCCCGCGACCGGCGGAGCGGACCGCGAATCGATCGCGCACGCCGCCAAACATGCGCCGGCGGTGTTCCGGTCCCTGCATCGTGCCGTCACCACTGCCGACTACGAGGAGCTGGCACGGACCTTCCACGGCGTCGGCAAGGTCCGTGCCAGTGCAACGGGCTGGAACCGCGTCACCCTGTACGTCGCCCCGGCGGGCGGAGGCCGGGTGGATAACAAGGTCAGCGACACTCTTGAACTTGGGCTTAAGCGGTACCTCGAAGACAAGCGGATGCTGACCCAGGTCGTCGAGATCGAGGATGTGGACTACGTTGAAATCTTCGTCACCGCCGAGGTCGGTGTCGAAAGCTACTATGTGCGCGAGGACGTCCGGGCGGCGGTCGAGCAGGCGGTGTCGGCGCTCCTGGCCTTCGACACGGTCGGTTTTGGCGAAACCATCTACCTCAGCAGGTTTTACGACGCCATCCAAAGCACCCCGGGGGTCCTCTTCGCCAACATCACGGAATTCCGCCGCGCCGGACAGGCCGCCCTCGAACAGGACGGGAGGATCCGGCTCGGCGAGAACCAGATCCCCGTCCTGCCGGCCGACCCCGGCTATGCCGCGGGCATCAAGGTGCTCCTCGTCGGGCCGGCAGGCGGCTGAGCATGCGTCTGCTGAATATCACCGCCCGCCCGCACCCTGACGGCAACCGGATTGACCTGGCCTGGAGCTATCCGGGACCCGGTGGCAGCCAGGGGCCGGACCACCCCGAAGTCCTCGTTTGCCGGGACCTGCGCACCCACCCGCTGCGGCCGGGGGACGGGGTCGAGGTGGCCGCCGTGCCGGCCGGCCCGGCCGGCAGCTCGGAGGTTTCCGATACCGGGCTGCAGGGTGAAACCGTCTACTACTACACGCTGTTCACCCGGGCACCGGCGGAACAGGAGTTCGCGGCGGACCCGCACAACCGCGCAAGTGCGATGGCGTCCTCACCTTATGGATTCGCCGGCCGCCTGTACGGGCTGTTGCCTGCCATCTACCGCCGGTATGACGCGGCCGCGCCGATGCCGGCCGCGCTGGCGCCCGCGGAAGCCGGCAAGGGGGTGCTGCAGCGGTTCCTCGAGCTGCCCGGCGTACAGCTGGACCAGCTGTACAGCCTGGCCCGGGCCGCGCTGGACCTGCACGACCCGGATCGGGTCGACGGCCGACTGCTGCCGCTGCTGGCGCAGTGGATTGGCTGGCGGACCGACTACAGCCTATCCGTGCGGGCACAGCGGCAGGAGATCCGGTTCGCTCCTCAGCTCTACCAGCGCACCGGCACGCCGGCGGCCCTCGAAGCGACGGCGCGGCGCGTCGCAGGCCTGCCAATCCGAACCAAGGAGTTTGTGCACAATGTCGCCTGCGCCAATCAGCCTCCACGGTTGAACCTGTGGGCCGCCGTCCGGGAGGATGCCGGCGGCAGCTGGGGGAGGCCCGGACTGGTATCGGTGAACTTCGCCTACGAAGGGCGCGCAGCCCAGGTGCGCGACGCTGACGGTTCCGATCTGTTCTTTTACCACACGCACCGGCGCCACGGCTGGGATATCTGGTGCAAGCAACGCTCTGCGGACGGCATCTGGGCCGACAGCGCCCCGGTAGTCGACCGGGCCGGTGCGGACATACATCCGGCGGCCGCACGTGCCCAGGACCGGCTGTGGCTGTTCTGGGAGACCCGGAACCCCGCCGACACCCCGGCGGTGCGCCGGTGGCGTATTGCCTTCCGGACCCGGACGAATGACGGCAGCTGGTCGGAACCGCAGGTGTCCGGCCAACCTGGCAGCGGGTTCTTCGGAAGCGGTGACGAGGAGCGCCGCCGTCCCTGTGCGGCGACGGACGAAACCGGCGGGCTGTGGCTGTTCTGGCAGGAATTGACCGCAGGGAAGTGGCAGACTAGATACAACCGGCACGATGGCACGCGGTGGCAACTGGAATCTCCGGGAACACTGCAGGAAAACGCGGGCTCCCGCATCCAGGAGGATCTGTTCCTGCTCATCCGCCCGTCCGGCCCCGGCGGCCGGCTCTGGCTGTTCGGGGCGCGGCAGGAGCCCGCCGGTCCGGCGGGACAGACCCGGTGGAGCCTGACCTACCGGGTCAAGAAGGGACTTGATCCGGCCCGGAGCGCAGACTGGGAAGCCGCCCGCCTGGTACCGAAGCCGGCACCGAATGTCCACGACCGGGAACCGGCCCCGCTGCTGGGGCCGGACGGCGGCATTGAACTCTTCTTCAGCTCCACCCGGTCCGACACGCCCGCAGGCCCGGACGATGGCAACTGGTCCGTCTTCCGGACCGCGCTGGACGATCCTGCCACACACGATTGGGCGCCGGTCCAGCCGGCCGCCGTCGGGCCCTTGTCGCAACGGGCGCCGCTCGCGGTGCGCACGACGGAGGCCACGCTGCTGGTCTACAGGTCCAGCGAACCGCTGGTCCATGCCGGTGCCGACGAGGCGTCGATACCTGATACCCGCTATGCAGGCACCCTGACCTACAGCGGTCACCGCAAAGCCCCGGTTGGCGCGTTCGACGACGCGGGGACCTACACCTATACCCGCTCCGGCGGCGGGCGGCATGGCGATGGCCGCTTCGCCCGGGACGCCGTCGGCATTTTCCTCATGGCACCGGAGCCACCCCCGGCACCGGAGGGGATCGAAGCGGCGCGCTCGCGGCTCGCCGCCGTGCTGCCGGAGTTCCTGCCCATCAACGCCCGTGGAATTGTCATCCGGCCCTAGCAGGTCCGCGGCGGAACGATCGTTCGAGAGGAGAGTGAAGGCGAGGCGATGAGCGACTTCTCGCGGTCCCCGCTTGAGCTGCTGCTCGAGAACCTGGCCAAGGGGTACATCGGCATCCATATCGAACAGGGCGTGCCGATCCTCGACCGCGACCTGAACCTGCTCCAGGACCTGCTCGCGGCGGACATGCGATCGCTCTTCTCCCGCTACATTGGCAATGGGCTTGCCTCCGGTGCAGGAGACGGCTTCGGGATCCGTGCCCTGCCGGCCGGGCTGAACCGCAACGATTTTAAGATCGCTGGACCCGGCTCCCTGCTGGCTGGGGGCATCGAGGCCCATATCGACTCCGACACCAGCTATAGCGGCCAGCCGCCGTCAAGTACCGGCCAGCGATTCCCGGAGCTAACCGCGCCCACCGAGGCCCAGCCCGATCCCCGCACTGACACGGTCTACCTGAAGGTCTTCCTCGCCGAAGTGGACGGAACCGATGATGCTGCTTTGGGCAACAGCGACGATGTGGGCATGCAGACCTCGGTGCGGCTCAAACCACACTGGGAGGTCCGGGTCGCCGAAGGTGTACCGGTGCCCGACCCGGCTCCCGGGCAGGTCCATTATCCCCTCGCACAGCTGCGCCGCCGCCGCGGCGAGGACACCATCACCTCCGGAACATTCGACTTGGAGGGCACCGGCCCGGTGCAGCGCATTACCGATCTCCGCCAGCGCAAACTGACCCTATCCCATCTCGAAAACCGCCTCAGCCTGCTCGAGCGGGTCCTCATTGCCCCGACGTTTGCTCCGGACAGGCCGCTGCGTCCACTGACCGGCCAGGTCCACCAGCAAATTACCCTGGCCGGGAAGAACTTCGACAAGGGAACCATCGAAGTCTTCTTCGATGAGACTCCGGCCTCGATCGCTGCCACGCTCTCGGACAGTGAAATCGTGGTCCTGGTGCCCGGAGGCCTGACACCTGATGGCACCGGGCGAAGCGTCAGGATCACCGTCTCCAACGAGGTTGCCTCCGCTGTGTGCGAGAAGCTGTTCGGAGTCAGGGCCACCCCGGTTTTTGCCGCCGCGCCGACCCCTCAGTTCGCACCGGGCAGTGGCATGGCGGGCACCGAGGTCGTGCTCTCCGGCTTCAACTTCAATGCCAGCGAACTGAAGGTGCTCTTCGGCGGGAAACCGGCAACCGTCATCGGCGAGCCCACCAACACGTCGCTGAAGGTCCAGGTCCCCGATGGGCTGGCCGCAAACTCGCAGGTCAAAATCACGGTGAAGACCAGCCAAGGTGACGTCGAAAGCACGGACGAATTCCGGGTGGGACCGCCGCCGCCGGTTCTTACCGGTTTTACGCCGCCTGTCGTCAAGGTCGGTGATCCTGTCATCCTGAGCGGCCAGAACCTCGACGTCGTTCCGGTGCGTGTGTTCTTTACCGTCGAAGGCTTGGCTCCCGTCCGGGCAGGACTCGCCGAACCGGCGGCCGCGACCCAGATCACAGTGGAAGCGCCGGACCTGATTTTCGGCGTGGAGGCACAGCGGCAGGCCCGGATCACCGTGACCACCGGCTCGGGCTCCGCCGTGAGCGTCAGTCTCATTACTGTTAATCGTTCATAGGGGGGTTGGTTCCTCATGGGGTTTATCGTGTTTCCGGATCCGCAGGTGACACCGCTTGCGGTGGGCCGGGGAGGTGGCCGGGTGGACAGGCCGTTTGGCCAGTTGGCGGGCGCGCCGGTGCCGGAGTTTGCCGGAATCTATGCGCGGATGATGTTCCTCCGGGTGGCAATGATCGGCGGCTCGGTGGCGCCGACGGTGTTCCTGCGTGCCGGTCAGGGCCCGGCGGTGGCGGTATCGACATCGACCCAGCCGCTGTTCCGGGCTACGACTGCCGGCGGTACGGGCACCGGGTTTGTCGGGGATGTTTTCCTGGCCCCCGGCGCGGGCAATGTCCTGCGGGTCCTGGTGGGGTTTGACAGGGAGACTGTGGAGGAGTGGGTTCTGGGGATCCGGAACAACGATCCGGCCGCGGACCGGCTGTTCACCTGGGTGGTGGCCGATAATCCGGGCGACGCCGCCCAGCCGTGGGCGGATCCGGCCTCGTTCGTTCCGGCATTCGCCTCCGTGCCGTTTGCCTCGCACCGCGGGACCCCGGGCACGGCGGTGGTGCTGTCCGGGACGAACTTCCACATCGGCACCCCGGAGGTGTCCTTCGGCAGCCGGCCGGCCG
>NZ_JBHTML010000115.1:0-13284 GCF_042679445.1 Arthrobacter sp. GCM10027362 | reverse complement strand
CGCCCTGGCCGCCGCCGTCAGCCACGGCGGCGCCTCCACCGGCAGCATCGCCGGGCAGCTGCTCGGCGCGCTCTACGGCGAAGCCGCCCTGCCCCAAGCCTGGCTGCAGACCGCCGAGGCGCCTGAGCTGATCCGGGAGATGGCGCAGAGGTTCCTGGCCCAGACGCAGGGGCCGGCAGAGTAACCCGCCCGCCGGGCTACCGGGCTCAGGCGCCGGTTTCGGGCCAGCTGCCGCCGACCATCTGCAGGAACTCGCCCTCGGAGAGTACCTCGATCTGCTGGCCGCGGCTGTGCAATTCCAGGACCTTGCGCGCCTTGGCCGTGACCCGGCCGCTCTTCAGGTCCGCCGCGGAAAAGCCGTCCCCGACCACCAGCACGGTGGTCTTCCGGGTGACCGTGCTGGCCGGCTGGGCCCCCACTTCCGCCGCACGGTTCTTTGCCTGCTGCCGCGGCATGCCCAGGTTGCCGGTGAACACGATCGTCTGCCCGTACAGCGGGTGCGTCCGGTCCGCGTCGAGGTTCGCCGGCGGGTTGCTGCCTTCCGTCGGCCAGCCGCTCCAGCCCCCGGCGGTGCCGGCCTGCTGCCGGTCCAGTTCAGCCAAGGTCGCCCTGGACAGCGGCTCCACGCCCGGCGCGTACGCCTCCATCCGGGAGGCCGGCAGGCCGAAGGCGGCGAGCAGGTCGGCGACGCTGCCGGCGCCGTTCCTGGCCGCGATGTCGATCATGATGCCGGCACAGGCGCGGGCGTCTTCGACGGCGTCGTGGTGGTGCCGCAGCGGCACGCCGGCGGCCTCGGCCACGAAGGGCAGCGAATAGGAGACCAGCGAGTAGCTGCGCCGGGACAGGATCACCGTGCAGGCATACTCGTAAGCCGGGCCGGCCAGCCCGGAGACCTCCAGCGCCGAGCGGATCACGCCCAGGTCGAAGGCCGCGTTGTGGGCCACGAGCAGGTCCGGGCCGATAAAGTCCGCCATCTCGGCGAACACCTGGCCGAACCGGGGCCGGCCGGCGACCATGTCCGCGGTAATGCCGTGAATCTTCACATTGCGGGGATCGAAGCGGTCATAGCCTGCCGGCGGGCGCATCAGCCAGGAGGCCTCGGCCACGATCTTGCCGTCACGGACCTTGCTCAGGCCGACGGAGCAGGCGGAGCCCCGGAACCCGTTTGCCGTCTCGAAGTCAATGGCCGTGAACTCAATTCCCACCCACCAATCTTAAGTCAGCAGAACGGTCCGGGCCCGCAGGGGGGTCTCGACGCGCGGCACAAGGTGGTGCACGATGAGGACCATGTCGCCAAACTCCAAACCGCATGTGCTCATCCTGGGTGGAGGCTTCGCCGGCCTCTACACTGCCTGGGGCCTTGAGAAGCGCCTGGGCCAGGTTTCCATGGACATCACCTTGGTGGAGCCGAACTCCTACATGACCTACCAGCCGCTCCTGCCGGAGGTGGCCGGCGGGGAGATCGACCCGCGCACCGTGATGGTGGAACTTCGGCGTGCGCTCAAATACACCGACGTGTTCCGCGGCACGATGGAGTCCCTCGACTGCCGGGCCAAGACGGCCACGCTGGCTTCGATCAGCGGCGAGCGGCGGCAGGTCTCCTATGACCATGTGGTCTTCGCGCTCGGCGCCATCACACGGACCTTCCCGACCCCGGGCCTGGCCGAGCAGGCAGTGGGTTTCAAGACCCTGGAGGAGGCCCTGTATGTGCGCGACAAGGTGCTGGACAACGTGGGCCTGGCCGCCGCCACCTCGGATCCGGAGGAGCGGACCAAGGCGCTGACCGTGGTCTTCGTCGGCGGCGGCTACACGGGAGTGGAAGCGCTCTCGGAGCTGCTCGACCTGGCCAAGCTGGCGGTGGACGAGTACCCGGTCCTGCAGCGTTCCGACCTGCGTTGGATCCTGATCGAAGCCTTGGACCGGGTGGCCCCGGAGATCGGTCCCGGGCTGTCGAAGTGGACGCTGGAGCAGCTGCGCCGGCGCGGCGTGGACGTGCGCCTGAACACCACCATGAAATCCTGCACCGACGGCAATGTGGTGCTCAGCACCGGCGAGACGTTCCCGGCGGGCACCATTGTGTGGACGGCGGGCGTGAAACCGAACCCCGTGCTGGATGCGACCAATGTGCCGCGCGGGCCGAAGGGACATGTCAGTGCCAATGCCAGGCTGCAGGTGGTCGAGGAGGACGGCACCGTGGTGGACGGCGCCTGGGCGGCCGGGGACAATGCCCAGGTGCCGGACCTGACCGCGGAGAACCAGCCCGCCTGGTACCCGCCGAACGCGCAGAACGCCCTGCGCCAGGCCAGGCTGCTGGCCGGTAATATCGCCGCCGCGGTGCAACACCGCGAGCCGGCCGAATACCGGCACAAGTCGCTCGGCGCGGTGGCGAGCTTCGGCGTCGGCCGCGGTGCCGCCGTCGTCAAGGGAGTCGAACTCAAGGGCCGGCTGGCATGGTTCGTGGACCGCTTCTACCACGGAGCCGCGGTGCCGACCATGCACAACAAGTGGCGAATCTTCACCTCCTGGGCCAGCGGGGCGTTCGCGGCACGGGACATCACCTCGGTCAGTGCCGCCCAAGACCCGCGCGAGGCGTTCGTGCGCGCCGTCAAAGGCCAATAGCAGCGGCAGGCAGTCTTCACCGGCAATTTACCTGCTGCCCCTATTGCGTCCGGTGCTGCGGCCGTACTCTGGAGCAATGAATGATCGGCAGCAGCCCGGATGGTACGTCTTCGACTACGGGATGGTCATTTCCACCGCGCCGGAACCCGAGGACTGGGAGGCCTTGGAGGAAGCTGCCGGCATCCCGCTGCGGCACCCCGGCAGCAGCTACTGGCTGCACCGGCTGGACTATGACCAGGGCAAGCTCGACTCCCGGCAGTACTGGTCACGCGTGCTCGGCCGGGACGTCGGCGTCGGCCTGGCCAGCGAAATGGACTCGCTCGACGCCATCCAGTGGTCGCACCTGAACCTGGATACCCTGGACGTGCTGGAACTGCTCCACTCCCGCGGGTCCCGCCTGGCCGTGCTCTCCAACATGCCGGCCGCCATGGCGGAGGACTTCGCCGGTGCGGCCTGGACCAAGTACTTTGCCCGGCTGTTCTTCAGCTCCGGCATCGGGCTGACCAAACCCGAGCCCGGGGTCTTCCGGCATGTACTGGATGCCTTGGCGACGGCGCCGGCGGCCGTGACCTTCGTCGACGACAAGCACGAGAACGTCCGCGCGGCCCGGACCCTGGGCATCAACGCCATCCACCACACCCCGGGCATCGACCTGCAGCGCGAGCTGGGGCTCTAAAGGGCGGTTTTGTCCTTGTTGCGCCGCCTGGCCAGCCTGGCCAGTACCCAGACCACCACCGCCACCGCCACCACGGCAATGACGATCTTCTGGAACACATCCGCATAGCGCTCCACGATGTGCCAGTTCTCCCCCAGGTAGAACCCGGAGAGCACAAAGATGGTGTTCCAGATCAGGCTGCCCGCGGTGGTCAGCAGCAGGAACTTCCAGATGGGCATGCGCTCGATGCCGGCGGGAATGGAAATCAGGGACCGGAACACCGGGACCATCCGCCCAAAGAAAACGGCCTTGGCGCCGTGCCGGCCGAACCAGGCTTCGGTCCGGTCCACGTCCGCAACGTCCACCAGCGGCAGCCTGGCGGCGATAGCCCGCATCCGCTCCCGGCCCAGCAGCGCCCCGACCCCGTACAGCACGAAGGCCCCCAGTACCGAACCCAGCGTGGTCCACAGCAGCGCCTCGGCCAAACCGAAGGTGCCGCGGCTGGCCGTAAAGCCGGCCAGCGGCAGAATGACCTCGCTCGGCAGCGGCGGAAAGAGGTTTTCCAGCGCGATGGCCAGGCCGGCGCCGGGGGCGCCGACGGCCTCCATGATGTCCACCGCCCATTGGGCGACGCCGGAGAGGTTCGCGGCGGCGTGGGTCTGTGCCGCATCGGCGGCCCGGTCAATAGCTGTCAGGGACATCAGGTGCATGATCATATTGCCTACAATTCTGCCCCACGCCCCGGGCACCTCCTAACCGGGCTGCTGCCCTGCGGCCTCCTCCAGCGCCTTGACGATATGCGGCAGCAGCGCGCGGAAGGCCTGCCCGCGGTGGCTGATGGCGTTCTTTTCCTCGGGCGACAGTTCAGCGCAGCTGCGGTCCAGCCCCTCCGGCTGCAGGATGGGGTCGTACCCGAATCCGCCCTCGCCGCGGGGCTCGGTCAGCAGCGTCCCGGCCAGCCTGCCCTCGACCACCTGGCTGGTCCCGGCGGACACCACGCTGGCCGCGCAGACGAAGGCCGCCTGGCGGTGGTCCGGCCCGATGTCCGCCAACTGGTCCAGCAGCAGCCGCAGGTTCGCGGCGTCGTCGCCGTGGGCACCGGCCCAGCGTGCGGAAAAGATTCCGGGCGCACCGCCGAGCACATCCACCTCCAGCCCCGAGTCGTCCGCCACCGCGACCAGGCCGGTGGCCTCGGCCACCGCGCGCGCCTTCAGCAGCGAGTTCTCCGCAAAGGTCACCCCGGTTTCCTTCACGTCCGGCACCCCGGCCGCGGCGGCGTCGATAACCTGGGTATCCACGTCCAGGCCGGGCACCTGGCCGCGCAGCAGCTCGCGCAGTTCCCTGAGCTTGCCGGGGTTGCGGGTGGCCAGGACCAGCCGCGGCTCAGCCACCAATGACCTCCGCGGCAGTATCGGCGAGCGTGTCGCGCTGGATCTGGGCCAGCTGGGCGGTGCCGGCCAGGGCCAGGTCCAGCAGGGCGTTGAGCTCGTCGCGGTCGAAGGGCGCTCCCTCGGCGGTGCCCTGGACCTCCACGAACTTGCCGGAGCCGGTAACGACGACGTTCATGTCCGTTTCGGCCCGGACGTCCTCCACGTAGGGCAGGTCCAGCATGGGCACGCCGTCGATGATGCCCACGCTGACAGCGGCCACGGTGCCGGTCAGCGGCTTGGCGCCGCGGGCCACCAACCGGTTGTCCTTGGCCCAGCGCAGCGCATCGGCCAGCGCCACGAAGGCGCCGGTGATCGCTGCGGTCCGGGTGCCGCCGTCGGCCTGCAGCACGTCGCAGTCGAGCACGATGGTGTTCTCGCCCAGCGCCCGGGTGTCGATCACCGAGCGCAGCGAGCGGCCGATCAGGCGGGAGATCTCGTGCGTGCGTCCGCCGATCCGGCCCTTGACCGATTCGCGGTCCGAACGGGTGTTGGTGGCGCGCGGGAGCATCGCATACTCGGCGGTGACCCAGCCGCGGCCTTCGCCCTTGAGCCAGCGCGGTACGCCCTCGGTGACCGAGGCGGTGCACAGCACGCGGGTGTTGCCGAATTCGATCAGCGCCGAGCCCTCGGCCTGGTTGGACCAGCCGCGGGTGATGCTGATCGGCCGCAGCTGCCCCGGCGTGCGCCCGTCGGCCCGGACGACGCCGGAACCTGCGGAAGGTGCGGTGGAACTGGGCAGGACACTGCCGGGATCAACTGGAGTCATGCCTCCAGCTTATCGGCTCCCACCCAGTCGGCTTGCCGATAACGACCTTCCCGGCGGCCGAACGGGTGTTATGCCGCCGGCCGATCGGAAGGGGTCCTCAGATGACGTAGCTGACCCCGGCGACGGCGACCGCGAGGTCTCCCGAGTAGGTCTGCCGGGCCTCGGAGACTGTGCGGATCGAATCGTTCCAGACCGGCAGGTGGGTCAGCAGCAGCCGGCGCACCCTGGCCTCGGTGGCCGCGGCGCCGGCCCGCTTGCCGGTCAGGTGCACGCCTTCGATCGCGTCGTCGCGGCCCTCGTGGTAGGCGGCCTCGCAGAGGAACATGTCTGCGCCCTGCGCCGCCTCGACCAGGGTCGGGCAGCTGTCCGTGTCCCCGGAGTAGGTCAGCACGCTCGTCACCGGGCCGTCGGGTCCCGGCTCGGTGGCCTCCACCCGCATCGCGTACGCCTCGTCCACCGGATGGCGCACGCTGTAGGGGGTGATGTTGAACGGGCCGAACTTGACCACTTCGCGCTCGGTCCAGTGGTGGAATTCGAACTCGGTGTGCATGCCCGGATCCGGATCCATCCCGTAGGCAATGGCGATCCGGTCGGCGGTACCGGCAGGCCCCCACACGGGGATCCGGCCTTTGGGCCATCCGTCCGGGTGCCAGCGCACGGCCACGTGCAGGCCGCACAGGTCCATGAAGTGGTCCGGGTGCAGGTGGCTGAGGAAGACGGCGTCGATATCCTCCAGGCCCAGGTAGCGCTGGGCGGTGCCCAGCGCCCCGTTGCCCAGGTCCAGCAGGATCCGCCAGGTCCGTTCGCCGTCGTGGGCCGAAACCAGGTAGCAGGAGGCCGGAGACAGCGGGCCGGGGAAGGAGCCGGTGCAGCCGACAATCGTCAGGTTCATGCCTGCGGCCCTCCGCCCTGCGTGCCGGCGAGCGGGGCAACGAAGTTCGAGCGCCGGGGACGGTGCGTACCGGCCCGGGCCGCGGCGATCATTTCCGGGGTGATCCGGGCCATGCTGCCGGTGGGGTACTGCGCCGCGACATGGTCAACGTGCTCCACGGCGTTGACCTCGGGGCCGAGAAAGCGCCGGGCCAGCACCTCGAACTGGGTGGCGTCGCCGGTGGCGACGAAGTGGTGCCGGGGCACGGCCTGCTCCTCGCGCAGCAGCCCGTGGCGCAGCAGCGCACGGTAGACGTCCTTGGCCGTCTCCTCGGCGCTGGATACCAGCGTGACCTCGTCCCCCATCACATAGGAGATCACACCGGTCAGCAGCGGATAGTGCGTGCAGCCGAGCACCAGGGTGTCCACGCCGGCGGCCTTCAGCGGCGCCAGGTATTCCTCGGCGGTGGAAAGCACCTCCTGTCCGGCGGTTACCCCGGCTTCCACATATTCGACGAAGCGCGGGCAGGCCACGGAGGTGATCTGCAGGTGCGGGGCGGCGGCGAAGGTGTCCTCGTAAGCCCGCGACCCCACCGTGGCCGAGGTGCCGATCACGCCCACCCGCCCGGAACGGGTGGAGGCGACGGCGCGGCGGACCGCCGGCTGGATCACTTCGATGACCGGAATGCCGTAGCGGGCAGTATAGCGCTCGCGCGCATCGCGCAGCACGGCGGCGGAGGCCGAGTTGCATGCAATGACCAGGAGCTTGACGCCGGAATCCACCAGTTCGTCCATCACCCCGAGCGCATTGGCCCGGACCTCCGCGATCGGCAGCGGGCCGTAGGGTCCGTGGGCGGTATCCCCCACGTAGAGGACCGCCTCGTTGGGCAGCTGGTCGATCACGGCCCGGGCAACGGTCAGGCCCCCGACGCCGGAATCGAAGATGCCGATCGGTGCGGCGGGGTGGATGGCTGGAGATGGGCAACTGGCATCCGGGCTCATAATCTACTGAGGATAGGTCCTGCTCCGCCGTTCATCGAACTTCTGCACCGGACATGTTAGCCATCTCACAGAGATTGGGGTGCTCCCACAGTGTCGGCTCCGCCGCCACAGCGGGACCCTCGCACCCCACTCCAGGGTGCTCCCGGGCACGCTAATGGGCCTCCCGGGCGCGCCCCAGCCCGTCCAGCAGCGCCTGCATCAGCGCCTCCTGCAGCCACGTCAGGAAGTTGTACACCAGCGCCAGGTAGGTATCCAGGTCCTCGGCCTGGGACCAGTCGTCGATGTCGTGCAGTGCCTGTGCGTCCTCGTCCGTCCTGATCTCCAGGCGCTCCGCGAGCACCAGGCGCACGTCGTTAACCGCCCGGGCGAAGAGCCGGGCCTGCTCGTCGTTCAGCTGCAGCGGGTTGCGTTCCAGCAGCAGCGAGCTGGCACGCAGCGCCGCCAGCTTGTCTTCGCGCAGCGAGCGTTCGGTGAGCCGCCGGAACTCCAAGGCCCCGGCGTCGTCGTCACGGACCGCATCCGGCAGCAACCGCAGCACGGCGCTGTCCTGCGGCCGGACGGCATCCGGGTCCAGCCCCACCAGTGCCGCCAGCGGATCCTCGCCGGCCGGCTTCCCGCGCTCGAGCAGGCCGATGATGTCCTCGAAGAGGCGCCGGATCAGGTCGCGCTCCCCCGGTTCCAGGTGTCCGATGATGCCCTTGCGGGTGTTCTTGAAGGCCCTCGCC
The DNA here is from genome assembly GCF_042679445.1 of Arthrobacter sp. GCM10027362. Lineage (NCBI taxonomy): Bacteria > Bacillati > Actinomycetota > Actinomycetes > Micrococcales > Micrococcaceae > Arthrobacter > Arthrobacter sp. GCM10027362. The sequence continues at coordinate 5,217 of NZ_JBHTML010000115.1, read as the reverse complement.
ATCACTGTCCCTTCCGGCGTTCCTATTCGGACTTCTGGTACGTGGCCCACAGGCCGAACGAATGCATGGCCACGGTGTCCTGCTCGGCCTTCTCCCGGCTGCCGCTGGCGACCACCGACTTGCCCAGCCGGTGGACCTCAAGCATGAGCTTGTTGGCCTTGGTCTCGGAGTAGCCGAAGTAGCTCTGGAAGACGTAGCTGACATAGCTCATCAGGTTCACCGGATCGTTCCAGACGATGACCACCCAGGGCACGTCGGTGGCGGCGGTGGCCTCGGCCTCGGTTCCGGTGCCGGTCTCGGTGTCCGCATCCAGCACTGTGGACAATACGGCCTCGGGCACGGAAGCGGACCCGGCACCGCGGGCCGGCAGGATGGTCAGACTCATGGTTTCCATTCTAGGGATTGGGGCGCTCCCGCGGTGGCGCTGGCGCGGCACCGCCCGGCACGGTACTCGGACGGCGACCGGCACACTAGAGTTTGAAAGGTGACCACAGACGCAGGCTGGGACCATCCCGGCACCTCCCTGTACACCGACCACTACGAACTGACCATGCTCCAGGCCGCCCTGCATTCCGGTGCCGCGCACCGGCGCTCGGTCTTCGAGGCGTTTGCCCGCCGGCTGCCGGAGGGCCGCCGCTACGGCATCGTGGCCGGTACCGGCCGGATCCTCGAGGGCATCCGGAACTTCGCCTTTTCCGACGACCAGCTGGAATTCCTCTCTCGCACCAAGGTGGTCAACCAGGCGACCGTGGAGTACCTGGCAGACTTCCGCTTCAGCGGAGACATCTACGGCTATGCCGAGGGCGAGGCGTACTTCCCGTACTCGCCCGTCCTGATCGTGGAGGGGAGCTTCGCCGAGGCCTGCATCCTGGAAACATTCGTGCTCTCCGTGCTCAACCATGACAGCGCCATCGCCTCCGCCGCCTCCCGGATGACCGGGGCCGCCGGCGGCCGCCCGTGCATCGAGATGGGCTCGCGCCGCACCCACGAGGAATCCGCCGTCGCCGCCGCCCGGGCGGCCGCCATCGCCGGTTTCCACAGCACCTCGAACCTGGAGGCGGGCTTCCGCTACGGACTGAAGACGGTAGGCACCGCGGCCCACTCATTCACCATGCTGCACGACAGCGAACGGGACGCCTTCGAGGCGCAGCTGGCTTCCTTGGGCGCCGGCACCACGCTGCTGGTGGATACCTACGACGTCGAAACCGCCGTGCGTACGGCCGTGGAACTGGCCGGTCCCGCCCTCGGCGGGGTACGGCTGGACTCGGGCGACCTGATCGCCCAGGCGCAGTGGGTGCGCAAGCTGCTGGACGATATGGGCAACCACAACACCCGCATCACGGTGACCTCGGACCTGGAGGAATATGCCATCGCGGCCCTGGCCGCGGCGCCGGTGGATGCCTACGGCGTTGGCACCGAACTGGTTACCGGCTCCGGGGCACCGGCCGCCGGCATGGTCTACAAATTGGTCAGCCGCGAAAACCGCCAGGGCGTACAGGAATCGGTGGCCAAGAAGTCCAAGGACAAGGTGTCCCTGGGCGGACGCAAGTACGCCCTGCGGCGGCTGGACGAGGACGGCACGGCGACGGCGGAAATCCTCGGCGTGGGCCACCGCCCCGCCGGCGACGGCAACGACCGGCCGCTGCTGCAGCAGTTCGTCAAGAACGGCGAACTGTTCGACGGCTGGACCGGCGCCGAGGGCGTCCGCCGCGGCATTGAACGCCACGCCGCATCCATGGCCGAACTGCCCCGGACGGTCTACCGCCTGCAGCGCGGCGAACCGGCCATCCCCACCGTATTCGAGGAGAAGTCATGACCCGGGCCTTGATCATTGTGGACGTGCAGAACGATTTCTGCGAGGGCGGCCCGCTGGCGGTGGCCGGCGGCGCGCAGGTCGCCGCGGACATCAGCGAGCACCTGGAGAACCAGCCCGAGCGCTACGACTTCGTCGTGGCCACCCAGGACTGGCACATCGACCCCGGCAGCCACTTCGCCGAGGAGCCGGACTACGTGGAGAGCTGGCCGAAGCACTGCGTGGCCGGCACCAAGGGGGCCCGGCTGCACCCGGACCTGGATACGGACCCGATCGACGCGTACTTCCGCAAGGGGGCCTATGAAGCGGCCTACTCCGGCTTCGAAGCCGTGCTGGCGCCGGAGGACGAGGTGGCCACCGGCGAGCGGAACGACGAGGCGGAGGACGCCGAAGATGCCGACCTGGTCAGCTTGGACGACTGGCTGCAGCAGAACGAGGTGGACGAGGTGGTGGTCGCCGGGCTCGCCACGGACTACTGCGTGCGCGCCACAGCCCTGGATGCGGCGCAGGCCGGCTACACCACCTCGGTGATCCTGCCGCTGACCGCCGGCATCAACAAGGACCGGATCGAGGAGACCCTGGCCGAATTCGAGGACAACGGCATAGAAATCATCCGCACCGCCTGACCCTCCCCCGCCCCTCCCCGAAATTGGTCAGCAGCTGCCCGCCTTTTTGAAAGACCGGGCAAAAGATGCCGTCCTTTCCAAAAAGTGGTCGGCGGCCGCGCACCCGGGGTGCACGGCCGCCGACCATTTTCTGCTACTTGAGGACAGCTGCCGCCCAACTTGTGCGGGGAGGGAGCATCTGCTGGCCAATTTTTGCTACTTGCGGCCGATGAACCAGTCCTGCAGCTTCTTCAGCCGCTTGGCCAGCTGCTCCTCGTTGGCCTGGGCCACCGCGGGCCCGCCGCAAATGCGCCTGAGTTCGGAGTGGACAACGCCGTGCGGCATGCCGGAGCGGGCGGACCAGGCCGAAACGTTCCTGGCCAGCTGGTTGCGCAGCTCGGTCAGCTGCCGGTGGTCCACCACCTGGGCCTCCGGTTCCGCCGCGGCGGCAGGGGCTGTCGCCTGCCCGCGCCTGCGGGACTGCTGTTCCTGCTGGCGCTGGCGCAACAGCACGCCCACCTGCTCCGCGTCCAGCAGGCCCGGAATGCCCAGGAAGTCCAGTTCGTCTTCGGAACCGATTTCGCCGCCGGTACCGAATTCGCCGCCGTCGAACAGCACGCGGTCGAAGGCTGCCTGCGATTCCAGCGCCTCGTACTTGCCCTTGGTCAGCGAGTCGGAGGCCTTCTCCTCGCGGTTGGCCTCCTCCATCAGGGCCTCTTCGGGGATGTAGCCCTCGTCGTTGTCCTTGTCCGGCCGGTCCAGGGCGTGGTCACGCTCGACCTCCATCTGGCTGGCCAGGGCCATCAGGTTCGGCACCGAGGGCAGGAAGACCGAGGCGGTCTCCCCGCGCTTGCGGGCGCGCACGAAGCGGCCGATGGCCTGGGCGAAGAACAGCGGCGTCGCCGTCGACGTCGCATACACGCCCACCGCCAGGCGCGGCACGTCCACGCCTTCGGAGACCATGCGCACGGCCACCATCCAGCGCGAATCCCCCGCCGAGAACTCCTCGATCTTCTTCGAGGCCCCGGCGTCGTCGGAGAGGATCACGGTGGCGGACTCGCCGGTGATCTTCTTCAGCTGCCCCGCATAGGCCCGGGCATCGTCGTGGTCCGTGGCAATGACCAGGCCGCCGGCGTCCGGCACGGCCCGGCGGACCTCGGTCAGGCGCTTGTCCGCGGCGGCCAGCACCGCCGGGATCCACTGCCCCTGCGGGTTCAGGGCCGTCCGCCAGGCCTGGGCGGTGACGTCCTTGGTGACCGCCGCCTCGCCGAGGGAGGCGGCCATTTCGTCCCCGGCGCTGGTGCGCCAGCGCATCTGCCCGGAATAGGCCATGAAGATGACCGGGCGCACCACGTGGTCGCGCAGGGCGTTGCCGTAGCCGTAGGTGTAGTCGGCCCGGGAGCGCCTGATCCCGTCCTTGTCCTCGACGTACTCGACGAAGGGAATCGCCGCGGTGTCGGAGCGGAACGGCGTGCCGGTCAGGGCCAGCCGGCGCACGGCCGGGTCGAAGGCCTCGCGGATGCCGTCGCCCCAGGAGAGGGCGTCGCCGCCGTGGTGGATCTCGTCCAGGATCACCAGGGTCCGGGCCGCCTCGGTCTTGGCCCGGTGCAGCATCGGCTTCATGGCCACCTGGGCATAGGTGACGGCGACGCCGATGAAGTCCCGGCCGTGCGCGCCGTCGGAATTCTTGAAGTTCGGGTCGATGGACAGGCCCACCCGGGCCGCCGCATCCGCCCACTGGCGCTTGAGGTGGTCGGTGGGGGCGACGACGACGATCCGGTTGACCGTGCCCCGGCCCACCAACTCGGTGGCCACCCGCAGGGCGAAGGTCGTCTTGCCCGCACCCGGGGTTGCCACGGCCAGGAAGTCCTGCGGGGCCATCTCGAAGTACTTCTGGAGCGCCTCCGCCTGCCACTGGCGCAGCTTGGGGGCGGTGCCCCAGGCGGCACGTTCCGGATAGGCAGGCGGCAGCGCCGGTCCGGCGCCGAAGAGCGTGTCGTTGCTCATGCGCTCCTGATCTCCTCCTTGGTTGCAGCTTCGGGCTGGGGCGTTGAACTGCGCCAGCCAGTGTACAGGCCCGCGGCGGCGAAAACCGCCAGCACAAGCCAGATCACGGCGAAAACGCCGCTGTCCGCCGGACTCCCCGGATGGTGCAGCAGGGCGAACAGTCCGCCGGCACCGGCGGTGCCGACCACCCCGCCAAGCTGGTCGGCCAGCTGCAGCGAGGACGAATTCCGGCCGCGTTCCGCCGGCGCGGACAGCTCCAGCACCAGCACCGAGACGGTGGAGAAGGCCAGCCCCATGGCGAGCCCGGCAAGCCCCCAGACCGCCACCAGGACCCAGAACGGAACCGGCGGGCCGCCGGCCAGCGGCATCAGGCCCAGGCAGGCGGCCAGCAGGCCGGAACCGATGACCAGCAGCCGGTCCCGCCGGCGGCCGGCCTTGGCCTGGAGGAACGAACCGAGGCTCCAGCCCAGGGCGCCGGAGGCCAGCGTCAGCCCCGCCGTTGCCGGCTCCAAGCCGCGGGCGGCCACCAGCATCAGCGGGATGAAGGCCTCCGCCCCGAAGAACGCGACATTGATGGCGCCGCGGGTCAGGATGACGCTGGGCAGCCCGCGCCGCAGCCGCAGGATGCCCGCGGGCATCAGCCCCGGGAGCGCCCACAGTGCCACGAATGCTCCGGCCGCGGCCAGCACTGACAGCCAGGCAGCCGCGGCCCCGGACGACGCCACCGCCTCATAGGCCGCCCACTGGGCCAGGAAGACCCCGCCGGCCAGCACCAGCCCGCGCAGCGCCCGG
>NZ_JBHTML010000114.1:0-13305 GCF_042679445.1 Arthrobacter sp. GCM10027362 | reverse complement strand
GCAGCGGGGCCATTGCCGCCCGCGCCGAACTCGAGGCGCTCGCGGACCGCGTCGGCGCGCTGCTGACCACCTCGGCCGTGGGCCTCGGCACCTTCGCCGGCAGCCAGCGGGCGGACGTGGCCTTCGAACCGGTCCACGGCGGGGGCACCATCGACCCGCGAACCCTGACGCCGGCGCTGAACGACCTGCTGCCGATCGAGCGTGTGGTGGTGCCCGACGGCGGCAACTTCAGCGGCTATGCGGCGATGTTCTTCCAGGTTCCCGATGCCCGCGGCTACTGCCTGCCGCTGGCCTTCCAGTCCATCGGGCTCGCGCTGTCCTGCGCCATCGGCACCGCCGTGGCGAATCCGGACCGGATGGCGGTGGCGGGCGTGGGCGACGGCGGGCTCATGATGAGCCTGACGGAGCTGGACACCGCGGTGCGCGACTGGCTGGCCGGGGACCGGAGCACGCCGCTGGTCATCGACGCGAAGATCAGCTCCTTCCCGTCCTGGGTGTTGGCCCATACCTTCACCGAGGAGTAAGGGGGCCGGGGAGTATGGCGGCGGCGGCCGGCCGCCGGGCCCGCGGGAGATCGGCCGTGTCCGTTGACCACCCTCTATGGCCATAGGTAGCGTGATGTGCGGCACACCCGGCGGATTCCTGCCGTCGGCCCGGCTGACCCGTGGGAGCAGAAGCATGAAGAGATTCAGAGCGGCCCTGGCGGCCGCGGCCGTCCTTGCCCTGACCGCCTGCGGCGGCGGCAGCCCGTCCGGCGGGGAGTCTGCGCCGGCGGCCGGCGGCAGCCCCGGCCTGACCCACGTCAAAGTCGGCGTCATCCCGATCGTGGATGTCGCACCGATCTATCTGGGCGTTAAGGAGGGGATCTTCAGGGAGGAAGGGCTTGACGTCGAGCTTACCCAGGCGCAGGGCGGCGCCGCCATCGTCCCGGCGATCACCAACGGCCAGATGGACTTTGGCTTCAGCAACGTCACTTCGCTGATTATTGCCCGGTCCAAGGGCCTGCCGCTGAAGATGGTGGCCAGCGGCTCCTCCTCCACGGGCGATCCCGACGCGGACTTCGCGGCCGTCATGGTCAAGCCGGACAGCGGCATCAAGGACATCAAGGACCTGGTGGGCAGGAAGATCGCCGTCAACACCCTGAACAATATCTCCGACTCCACCATCCGCGAGGCAGTCGCCGAAGCGGGAGGGAATTCGAAGGACCTCGATTTTGTGGAGATGCCGTTCCCGGACATGCGGGCCGCGCTGGATAAGGGGAGGGTGGAGGCCATCGCCGCCGTGGAGCCATTCGTGACCCTGGCCAAGGGCGACGGTGCCGTGCCTGTCTTCTCCAACTACGCCCACCCGGTGGATGACCTGACCGTGGCGGTGTATTTCACCTCGGATCAGTACATCCAGCAGCATCCGGATGTCGTGAAGTCCTTTACCGAGGGGATGAAGAAGGCCCAGGCGTTCGCGGAGCAGAACCCGGACAAGGTCCGCGCGATCCTGCCCGAGTACACCCAGCTGGATCCCGGGGTAATCAAGCAGCTGACCCTGCCCAAGTACAAGCAGGAGGTCAATGCCGCCTCGATCGAGAAGATTGCCGACATTTCGCTCAAGGACGGGCTGATCGACACGAAGCCGGACCTGAAGGGGCTGCTGCCCGAGTAGTGGGCGCGGCACCCGCCGCGCCCACCCTTCAGCAGCTTTTCCAACTATTGACTTTTTCAACTAATCCCCTCTAGCGTAAGGGAGTGTTCCGCGTGACTGGGATCACGCGGAGGGTTGGAAGTCGACAGGGAATCCCCCCAGCCGGGGAGAGCGTGAAGGGTGTGTCAGGATGCGCAACCAGGGCGTGGGAACGTGGATTCACCGCCGCCGGGTCAAGTCCGCTGGCAAGACCGCGCTGGTCAGCGGCGGGGCCGGGTTGAGTTATGCCCGGTTTGCCGAGCGCGTGGACCGGCTCGCCAACGCCTTCGCGGACCGCGGCGTCGCCAAGGGGGACCGGGTGGCCTACCTGGGCGAGAACCATGCCGCGTTCCTGGAAACCTTCTTCGCCTGCGGCACGCTGGGGGCCATCTTCGTCCCGCTGAACACCAGGCTGGCCCCGCCGGAAATCCAGTTCGCGCTGGAGGACTCCGGCAGCAGCATCCTCGTCCACGCCCGCAGCCTGGAGGGATTGGCGGTCCGCGGCGGGAAGGAGACCTCGCTGACGCGCCGGATGGTCGTCGCCGATACCGAGGCTGCCGGCGGGGAGGCGCCGCCGGCGGATGCCGCCGCCGAGCTTTTCGAGGACGTCATCGCTTGCGGGGCGGACACCCACCTGGATGTGGAGGTCGCGCTGGAGGACCCTGCGATGATCCTGTACACCTCCGGCACCACCGGCCGGCCCAAGGGCGCCCTGCTCACACATGGGAACCTGACCTGGAACAGCATGAATGTGCTGGTGGACTACGACATGGTCAGCTCGGACGTGGCGCTGATGATCGCGCCGATGTTCCACGTCGCCTCGCTGGGCATGGGGGTGCTGCCGGCGCTGCTGAAGGGCGCCACGGTGATCCTGGAGCCGCGCTTCGAGCCCGGCCGGACCCTGCGGCTGATCGAGCAGTACCGGGCGACCAGCATCAGCGGCGTGCCGACCACCTACCAGATGCTTTGCGAGCACCCGGACTGGGACAAGACCGACATTAGCTCCCTGACCAAGCTCACCTGCGGCGGCTCGGCGGTGCCGATGCGCGTGCTGGAGGCTTACGAGAGCCGCGGGCTGTCCTTCACCGGCGGCTACGGGATGACCGAGACCGCGCCCGGGGCCACCAGCCTGGCTCCGGACAAGTCGAGGGACAAGGCCGGCTCCGCGGGGCTGCCGCACTTCTTCACCGATGTGCGCATCGCCGATCCCGCCGGGGGAGTGCTGCCGGCCGGCGACGTGGGGGAGATCCAGATTATGGGCCCGAACGTGATCAGGGAGTACTGGAACCGCCCGGATGCCACCGCGTCCAGCTATGCCGACGGCGTCTGGTTCAAGTCCGGGGACATGGGCTACGTGGACGAGGAGGGCTACCTCTACATCTCGGACCGGCTCAAGGACATGATCATTTCCGGCGGGGAGAACATCTACCCGGCCGAGGTCGAGCAGGTCATCGTCGAACTGGAGGCGGTCGGCAGCGTCGCCGTCATTGGCGTCCCGGACGAGAAGTGGGGCGAGGTGCCCCGGGCCGTCGTGACCGTGCGCGACGGGTACAGTGTCACCGCCGAGGACATCCGGAACCACCTGCAGGGCAGGCTGGCCCGCTACAAGATCCCCCGGAGCATTGTCATCGTGGAGGAGCTGCCCCGCACCGCCAGCGGCAAGATCCGCAAGGCGGACTTGCGGAAGCAGTACTCGGACTAGCGGGGCAGGGCCTCGAACAGCGGAACCTGGTGCCCGCCGTATTCGCCGAGCATCAGCGGGAAGAGGGGGGGTGAAGACCGGGAAGACGAGCACGCACGCCATCAGGGGCCCGCGGCAGCCGAAGCGGTCCGAGACCGGGCCGACCGGGCGCGGACCGCAGTCCTTCGGGTTCGGTGAGCGGCCTGCGATGCCGGATGCGCCTGGTGGAATTACTTACCTGTGTGGCGCGGATCTCCCGGAGGTCCACTAGCTGCCCGGAGCCCGGGCGGCCTTGATCGTGCTGGCCCGTCCGCCGCTGGAGTGTCGGCGGGGTGGTGTAGCCTCAGTGCTGGCCGGGGCACCGGCTTTCCCTCGCAGCCACATGAGAAAGAGCATCCTTTATGCTGCTCCGATTGATCCGCGACTATTCGAAACCGTACGTGCCGGCGATCCTGGCCGTCGTTGTCCTGCAGCTCGCCTCGACCATTGCCACCCTCTACCTGCCCAGCCTGAATGCCCGGATTATCGACGAGGGCGTAGCCCGCGGGGACACCGGCTACATCTGGCGCACCGGCCTCCTGATGCTCGCCGTCTGCCTGGCCCAGGTCGCCACGGCGATTGCGGCCGTCTACTTCGGTGCCAAGGCATCCATGGCCGTTGGCCGCGACCTTCGCCGCGCCGTCTTCCACAAGGTCTCCGGTTATTCGGCCCGGGAGATGGGACGCTTCGGCGCGCCGTCGTTGATTACCCGCGGCACCAACGACGTGCAGCAGGTGCAGATGCTGGTGCTGCTGGGCCTGAACTTCATGGTGGCCACCCCGATCATGTGCATCGGCGGGATCATCATGGCCCTGCGTGAGGACGTGGGCCTGTCCTGGCTGGTCTGGGTTGCCGTGCCGCTGCTGGGCGCCGTGGTGGGCTTTTTGGTCTGGCGGCTGATGCCGCTGTTCCGGAGCATGCAGACGAAGATCGACAGGATCAACGGGGTGCTCCGCGAGCAGATCACCGGCATCCGGGTGGTGCGTGCCTTCGTCCGCGAGCCGCACGAGACCAGGCGCTTCGCCGCGGCGAACCAGGAACTGACCGACGTTTCACTGGCCATCGGCTCGCTGTTCGTGCTGATGTTCCCGGCCATCGGCATGATCCTGCACATCTCCACCGCCTCGGTGCTGTGGTTCGGCGGCCTGCGCGTGGACGCCGGGGACATGCAGGTGGGTGCGCTGACCGCCTTCCTGCAGTACCTGCTGCAGATCCTGATGGCCGTGATGATGGGCACCTTCATGGCCATGATGATTCCGCGCGCCTCGGTCTGCGCGGACCGCATCGGCGAGGTGCTCGACGTCGAGCCCTCCATCCTCGAGCCCAAGGTGACCGCTGTGCCGGTGGTGCCGGCGGCCAGCGCCGGCGTCGTCGAATTCCGCCACGTCACCTTTGCCTACCCCGGCGCCGAGGCACCGGTGCTGAACAACATCAGCTTCACCGCCAAACCCGGGCAGACGACGGCGATTATCGGCAGCACCGGGGCGGGCAAGAGCACGCTGGTGTCCCTGCTGCCGCGGCTGTTCGACGCCGGTTCCGGCCAGGTGCTCCTCGACGGCGTGCCGGTGACCGGGCTCTCGCGCCGGGACATCACCGAACGCGTGGCCATGGTCCCGCAGCGGCCGTACCTCTTCTCCGGCACCATCGCGCACAACCTGCGCTTCGGCAACCCGGAGGCAAGCGAGGACGAGCTCTGGCAGGCCCTCGCCGTGGCCCAGGGCGAGGACTTTGTCCGGGCCAGGAAGGACGGGCTGCAGTCCCGCATCGCCCAGGGCGGCACCAATGTCTCCGGCGGCCAGCGCCAGCGCCTGTGCATCGCCCGGGCGCTGGTGGCCAGGCCCAAGGTCTACGTCTTCGATGATTCCTTCTCCGCCCTGGATGTAGCCACCGACGCGCGGCTGCGGGCGGCGCTGAAGGAGCAAACCGGCGACGCCGCCGTGATCATCGTGGCCCAGCGGGTCTCCACCATCACCGACGCGGACCAGATCCTGGTCATGGAACACGGGGAGATCGTGGCCCGGGGCACGCACGAGGAGCTGCTGGAAACCTCGCCCACCTACCGGGAAATCGTCCAGTCCCAGATCAGCGCGGAGGAAGTGGCATGAACCTGGACAAGTCGCAACTGGCTGAAGATCTCCGCGACCCCGGAGAGGAAATCCCCGGGGAGGAGATCCTCGACGAGGAATTCCGTCCCACCGAGGCGGACGGGGACATGTTCGGCGGCACCCCGGCCAAGAAGGCCAGGCACTTCTGGCCCTCGGCCAAGCGGCTGTTCGGGCTGCTCAAGCCCGAGCGCGCAGGGATTGTCGCGGTGCTGGCCATGGTGGTCGTCGCCGTCGTCCTGAACGTGATCGCCCCGAAGGTCCTCGGCCAGGCCATGGATGTGATCTTCGGCGGCGTGGTGGGCAGGGACATGCCGGCAGGCCTGACACGCGAGCAGGTCATCGAAGGGCTGCGCTCCCAGGGCCAGGACCAGTTCGCGGACATGCTCTCCGGGATGACGCTGGTGCCCGGTGCGGGCATCGACTTCACCTTGCTGAGCCGGCTGATCGCCGTGGTGCTGTGCATGTACCTGGTGGCTTCGCTGTTCATGTGGCTGCAGGGCTGGGTCCTGAACCGGATCGTCATGCGGGTGGTCGCCCGGCTGCGCATGGACGTGGAGGGCAAGATCAACCGGCTGCCGCTGAACTATTTCGACACCAGGCAGCGCGGCGACGTGCTGTCCCGGGTGACCAACGACGTCGACAACATCCAGCAGGCGCTGCAGCAGGCCTTCGCCCAGCTGGTCATGTCCGTGCTCACCGTGCTGGGCATTACCGTGATGATGTTCGTGGTGTCCTGGCAGCTGGCGTTGATCGCCCTGATCGCGCTGCCGCTGGCCGGAATCGGCGCGGGGCTGATCGGCGCGCGCAGCCAGAAGCTGTTCGCCGCCCAGTGGAAGAACACCGGCGGGCTCAACGGGCAGATCGAGGAGGCCTTCAGCGGCCATGACCTGGTCCGGGTGTTCGGCCGCGAGGCGGACGTGCTCAGGGAGTTCGACGAGAAGAACGAGGCGCTGTACCGGGCCAGCTTCGGGGCGCAGTTCGTCTCCGGGATGATCATGCCGGTGATGAACTTCATCTCCTACCTCAGCTATGTGGGCATCGCGGTGGTGGGGGGCCTGCGCGTCGCCTCCGGCTCCATGACCCTGGGCGATGCGACGGCGTTCATCCAGTACTCACGCGAGTTCACCCAGCCGCTGGGCCAGATGGCGGGCATGGCCAACATGCTGCAGTCCGGTGTGGCCTCCGCCGAGCGGGTTTTCGAACTGCTGGACGAGGACGAGCAGCTGCCGGACGCCCCGACCAGGCACCTGCCGGCCAAGACCGACGGGCACGTGGAATTCGAGCACGTCACCTTCAGCTATACCCCGGACAAGCCGCTGATCGAGGACCTCTCCCTGGCCGTGCGTCCCGGCCAGACGGTGGCGATCGTGGGTCCGACGGGGGCGGGCAAGACCACCCTGGTGAACCTGGTGCTGCGCTTCTATGAGCTGGATTCCGGCCGCATCACCCTCGACGGCGTGGACATCACCGAGCTGAGCCGGGCGGAGCTGCGTTCGAAGGTGGGCATGGTGCTGCAGGACGCCTGGCTGTTCGGCGGGACCATCTTCGAGAACATCCGCTACGGCAACCTGGAGGCCACCGAGGAGCAGGTGATCGCCGCGGCGAAGGCCACCTACGTGGACCGCTTCGTGCATGCGCTGCCCGAGGGCTACGACACGGTGATCGACGAGGAGGGCAACAGCATCAGCGCCGGCGAGAAACAGCTGATCACCATTGCCCGGGCGTTCCTGGCCAACCCGTCACTGCTGATCCTGGACGAGGCCACCAGCTCGGTGGACACCCGCACCGAGCTGCTGGTCCAGCAGGCCATGGCCGCGCTGCGCACGGACCGGACCTCGTTTGTGATCGCGCACCGGCTCTCCACCATTCGGGACGCGGACGTGATCCTGGTGATGGAAGAGGGCCGGATCGTGGAACAGGGCAGCCACGCCGAGCTGCTGGAGGCCCAGGGCGCCTACTACCGGCTCTACATGTCCCAGTTCGCCGGGGCGGCGGACCCGGCGGCCTGAGCCGGGCCGGTGGCCGGGTAGCCCGCGCAGCGGGCGTATCGAGCATGGACTCGGGCGGCCCCGGAGCCTACAGGTCCTTGAACATGCCCCGCCAGAAGGCCCGCCAGTGCTCCGCGGCCTCCGCCGAATCGAGCTTGGTGTGGTTGATGCCCATACCGGCCTTGCCCGGGGCCTTCTGGCAGATGTCCAGGCTGACCCGGCTGCCGTCCGCGAGGGCCGCACGCCAGTAGCGCCACTTCTCCGTTGAACTGGTGGCAGGCTCCTTTTCCAGCGGCACCCCGGAGAACTCCTCGCGGCCGCCGACCAAGGCGCACCAAGCCTCAAGGGCTTCGTCCATGCTGCCGTTGAAGGTCTTGCTCACGCCGACCTGGAAGTCGCCGTCGCAGTTCTGCCCGGGTTGCCGGCGCCCGATATGCTGCTCGTAAGCCACGGTCACGCTCTGCGCCCACCAGCCGGCATTCGGGTGCGCTTCAACCAGCCGTTCGTGGGCGTGCCGGGCGATTTCCTTGTGCGGCAGGTCCTGGCCGCCCAGCCCGTCCAAAAACTCCACCCAGTTCTCCCACCCGGTGCCGGTGGCCCTCTCGATGGCTTCAATATTGGATGCCTTGGTCATGGGCCCACTGTAGTCAACGCGGCCGCAGCGTGGGCGACGCCTCGATCCCGTCGCCTTCGCTGAGCCCGTCCAGCACCGCCTGCAGCGCCTCGAGCGAGTTGTATTTCGGTTCCCAGCCCAGCTCCTCCCGCACCCGGGCCGTGCTCATGATGGGCACGTTGGCGGCCATGTCGATCCAGCCCGGATCCGTGGCCTGCAGGCGCAGCACCCAGGAGATACCGACGGCGGCCCGCACCAGCCCCACCGGAACGTCCAGCACCCTGCGGGCTCCGAGCATCCCGGCCAGCAGTTCCGGGGTGAACACCGGGTCGGCCGCGACGTTGAAGGCCCCCGAGGCCCGCTGGTCCACCACCCGCCAGTAGGCGTCGGCGATGTCGTCGGCGTGCACCACCTGGAACTTGAACTGTGCCGGCACCGGCAGCAGAGGCAGCCGCAGCTTGTTCAGGATGAACTTGGGAATGAACGGGCCGAGGAAATAGCGGCCGATCTGGCTGCCGGCGTCGGTCTGGAAGATGAGCCCGGGCCGCACCCGGGCCACCGGGATGTAAGGGTGCTCCTGTTCGAACGCATCCAGCAGCTCTTCCTGTTCGCCCTTCCAGCGGCTGTAGTGCGAGGAGGCGATGCCGCGGGCCGGCCAGCTTTCATCCACCGGCGGATCCTTCGGCCCGGGGCTGTAGGCGCCCAGCGAGGAGGCGCAGACAAAGTGCCGCACGCCGGCGTCGGCGGCCGCGGCCAGCGCGTTCGCGGTGCCGTCCACGTTGATCCGGCGCATGAACGGCTCGTTGTGGTTCGGCTGCAGCACCCAGGCCAGGTGCACGACGGCGTCGCATTCCCGGAATGCCTCGGCCAGCCGTCCGCGGGCGGAATCCGAGGCGATGTCGATGGAATGCCACGCCACGCCGTCGTACGGTTCCGTCGAGGAATCCGGCAGCCGCCGGGCAATGCCAACAGCCTGCAGGTCGTCGCCGCGCTCGCGCTGTGCCTGCTTCAGGCGGCGCAGCAGGGCGGTCCCGACATTACCGGTGGCTCCCACGATGGCAACACGCATGACCCCGAGCGTACGCCGGGCGTAGACTGCAGGCCAGCCCGGTTTGCCTGACCGAAAGGACAAGGGCCGTGACCGAACAGAACAAGCAGGTCGCCCGCCGCTTCAATGAGGCCTTCAACGCCGGTGATGTGGAAGCCATGGCTGGCATTGTGGCAGCCGATTTCGTGGACCATCCCTCGGGTCCGGGCCAGGACTCCGGCCGCGAGGAGCTCTTTGAAGCCATGCGCATGTACCACGCGGCCTTCCCCGACCTGCGCTCGACTGTCGAAAACCTCGTTGCAGAGGGGGACCGGGTGGCGCTGCACGGCGTTGCCTCCGGCACGAACACCGGCGAGCTGATGGGCATGCCGGCGACGGGAAAGAAGGCCACCTTCAGCTACATCGACATCTACCGGATCGCCGACGGACGGATCGCCGAGATCTGGCACGTGGAGGACGTGGTGGGAATGCTGCGGCAGCTCGGAGCGATGCCGGGCTGAAATAAGCCCGTCGCCGCCGTCGTTGTCTATGGTGTACCCGGGCAACCGAACCGGGCCTACACCGCTACGAAAGGCTGCACCGACGTGACTGTTCCCCTCTCCATCCTGGATCTTGCACCGATCTCCGAGGGGCAGCCCGTACGGGAGAGCTTCGAGGCCAGCGTGGCCCTGGCGCAACTGGCGGAGGAGGCCGGCTACCGGCGCGTCTGGTACGCCGAACACCACAACATGCCCTCCATCGCCTCCTCGGCCACCAGCGTGCTGATCGCGCACATTGCCGCGCACACCGAGTCCATCCGCCTCGGCGCCGGCGGCATCATGCTGCCCAACCATGCCCCGCTGACCATTGCCGAGCAGTTCGGCACCTTGGAGACCCTGCATCCGGGCCGGATCGACCTGGGCCTGGGGCGGGCCCCGGGCAGCGACCAGGCCACCATGCGCGCCCTGCGCCGGGATCCGATGTCCGCCGAATCCTTCCCCCAGGACGTGCTGGAGCTGCAGGGCTACCTGGCCGGCCCCAGCCGCATCCCGGGCGTGGAGGCGGTGCCGGGCAAGGGCACCAACGTGCCGCTGTACATCCTCGGCTCGTCCATGTTCGGCGCCCAGCTGGCCGCGGCCTTGGGCCTGCCCTACGCCTTCGCCTCGCACTTCGCGCCGGCCGCGCTGACCGACGCCGTGGCCCTGTACCGGCGCGAGTTCCAGCCCTCGGAGCAGCAGCCCGAGCCCTACGTCATCGCCGGCGTCAATGTTGTCGCCGCGGACAGCAACGAGGAGGCGCAGGAACAGTTCCGCGCCATCCGGCGTCACCGGGTGGCCCGCTTCCTGGTCCCGGACCGCCCGCTCACGGATGAGGAGGCGGACCTGCTGCTCGATACCCCGCAGGGCCGGCAGATTGCCGGCATGCTGCAGTACACGGCGATGGGCACGCCGGAGGCGGTGAACGAATACCTGGATGCCTTCGCCGCCCATGCCGGAGCGGACGAGCTGATCGTCGCGCATCAGGCGATGGAGGCAACGGCGAGGCTGCGCTCGGCGCAACTGCTGGCGGAGGTCGCCGGCCTGGTCAGCGCCTGAGCCCCGGCGGCCGGCCGGCACTCGACCAACGGGGCCGGGCAGGGTAGACATGGTTTCGGAAGACCACGCCGGCGGAAGGGCCCAGGGACCATGGACAGCAGCGAACCGGAGGTACTCATCCGGCGGCGGGGCCGCCTTGGGCACATCATCCTCAACCGGCCGAAGGCGATCAACGCCCTCACGCACGGGATGGTCCGGGAGGTCCTGGCAGCCCTGGCCGCCTGGGAGCACGACGACGGCGTCGGCACCGTCCTGCTGACCGGTGCCGGTGAGCGCGGCCTGTGCGCCGGGGGCGACATTGTGGCCATCTACCGGGACGCGCGCGCCGGCGGACGTGCGACGGCCGGCTTCTGGGCGGACGAATACGTCCTCAATGCGCGCATTGCCCGCTACCCGAAACCGTATGTGGCCTTCATGGACGGGCTGGTGCTCGGCGGCGGCGTGGGCGTCTCCGCGCACGGGTCGGTGCGGATCGTGACCGAGCGGACCAAGGTCGGCATGCCCGAGGTGGGCATCGGCTTTGTGCCGGACATCGGCGGGACCTGGCTGCTCTCCCGCGCCCCCGGCGAACTGGGGACCCATCTGGCGCTGACCGCCGGATCGGCTTCCGGGCCGGATGCCATCGTCCTGGGCCTGGCCGACCATTTTGTGCCCGGCGCGGACCTGCCGGCGCTCGCCGACGCGCTTGCGGAGGAGCCGGCCGGGGAGGCGGCCGCGCGGTTCGCGGTCCGGGACGTGCCGCCGTCGCCGCTGGCCGGGCAGCGGGAGTGGATCGACCAATGCTATGCGCCGGACAGCGTCGAGGAGATCCTCCGCCGGCTCCGGGCCCATCCGGCGCCGGCCGCACGCGCGGCAGCCGGGGAAATACTGGGCAAGTCTCCGACCGCGCTGAAGGTGACCCTCGCGTCGCTGCGCCGGGCGCGCGGCCTCGGCAGCCTCGAGGAAGTGCTGGACCAGGAGTACCGGGTCTCGCTGCGCTGCCTCGAAGGCCGGGAATTCGCCGAAGGGGTCCGCGCCCAGGTAATTGACAAGGACCGCACCCCGCGCTGGGATCCGCCCATGCTCGGGGAGGTTTCCGCGGCACAGGTCGAGGCGTTCTTTGCCGGACTGGGGCCGCGGGAGCTGGGGCTGGCCCTGGCCCGGACCTGAGGTGCCGTCAGCAGCAGTTCAACCATGAGGAGATGAGCGTCATGAGCACACGCATTGCCTTCATCGGCTTGGGCCACATGGGCGGCCCGATGGCCGCGAACCTGGTCAAGGCCGGCTACGAGGTCACGGGGTTCGACGTCGTGCCGGCGGCCAACGAGGCGGCGCGGCAGGCCGGCGTCGGGATCGCGGAATCGGCCGGCGCCGCGGCGGCAGGAGCCGGCGTCGTCATCACCATGCTGCAGACCGGGCGGCAGGTGCTGGACGTGTTTTCCGGACCGGACGGCAGCGGGGGCGTGCTGGCCGCGGCGGCGCCGGGAACCCTGTTCCTGGAATGCTCCACCATCGCCGTGGAGGATGCGAAGCAGGCGCACGCCGCTGCCGGGGCCGCCGGGCACCGCTGCCTGGACGCGCCCGTCTCCGGCGGCGTGGTGGGAGCCGCGGCCGGGACGCTGACCTTCATGGTCGGCGGGCCGCAGGCGGACTTTGCCGAGGCCGAGCCGATCCTGCAGGTGATGGGCCGGCGGATCGTGCACTGCGGCGGCGCCGGGGCCGGACAGGCCGCCAAGGTATGCAACAACCTGATCCTGGGCGTGTCCATGATCGCCGTCTGCGAGGCCTTCGTGCTGGGGGAGAAGCTGGGGCTGGAGCACCAGACGCTGTTCGACGTCGCTTCCAATGCGTCCGGCCAGTGCTGGGCGCTGACCACCAACTGCCCCGTGCCCGGACCGGTGCCTGCCAGCCCGGCCAACCGGGACTACCAGCCTGGTTTTGCCGGCGCGCTGATGGCCAAGGACCTGGGTTTGGCGCTCGAGGCACTGAAGGCGACCGGGGTGACCGCGGAGCTGGGCAGCCGGGCCGCGGAGATCTACCGCCGGTTCGCCGAGGAGGGCGGCGCGGACAAGGACTTTTCGGCGATCATCAACACGATCCGCGCCCGCGCGGAGGGGTGAGGCCCGGCAGCCGCCGCTCCTGCCGGGGCGGGACGGCTTGGCGCCTAGCGGACGACGGCGAGCAGCCGGCTGGCGCTTTCGGCCAGCCCGGGCAGCTGCTCGGCCAGCAGCACCACGCCGAGGCCGATCATGATGATGCCGCTGGCCAGCGTCACCACGCGTGCTGCCGCCGGGCGTGAGCGCAGCAGCCGGCGGGCGCCCAGTGCCACCCCGCTGTAGACCACGGCGGAGACGAGCATGTGGGCCAGGCCGAACGACCCGGTCTGCATGGGCACCGGCAACAGGGCGTCCGGGCTGATGAACTGCGGGATCAGGGCCAGGTAGAGCAGCAGCGCCTTGGGATTGGTGCCGCTGGTGCCGAGGCCGCGCAGGAAGTTCCGCCGGTCCGCCGCCTTGTCGGCACGGGCAGCGGAAGTCGGTGCCGCCCCCGGCTTGGCGGGACCGGGCACGACGGCGGGCACCGCCGCCGTGCCCGGGGCGCCGG
>NZ_JBHTML010000113.1:0-13428 GCF_042679445.1 Arthrobacter sp. GCM10027362 | reverse complement strand
ACCGGCTCCGGGAACAGCTGCGGCCATGATCCCGGGAACGTCCCGGGCCGATCCGGCAGTTCACGGCATCGCGCAGCCGTGCCGGTGCAACAAGAAGGGCCGGCTATGAACCGGTCCCTGAAAGCTTGGACCCTCCCTGCTGCGAGATCTCGCTGACCAGCATGGGCAAGCTCTACGCTTCCCTGTAAACGGCGCGGCGTGCAACGGCAGGCGGGGCCGTGCACGCCGTATCGTTTAGCCATGACCTCCGAAATCCCGGCTTCCGTGGATCCGAGCCTAGTCGCTTGCTAGGTCGTGTAGGGGATCTCGACAACAGCCACACCTTCGTTGTCGCCGATTGCTAGGTTGGGTTCATGCAAGACGAGCATACTCAGCGATGATGTCCGTCGGGGCAGGACTGCGAACATAGGGCAAGTGGTCAGGACCCAGGGCCGCACCGCGCCGCCTGAACCGTCCCAGGCCTGCAGGAGGCGAGTGTGTAGTTGCCTGTCGGGACCAAGGCCTGCGGAGCATGCCTGGACTCCGACCGGGGGCCGGCGCCCCGGCAGGGCCGTTGCGCATCAGGGCAGGCGGAAGTCCCAGGAGCCTTCGCAGTCGACTGTGGGGTCCGGATCAATGGCCTCTCCCGTCTCCACATTGGTGCACATGAAGCTGAATATCTCGGCACCGGTCCTGGCTTCGAACAATCGGTCATGGAAGAACCAGCCCCGCACAATGGTGTATGGGATGCCCAGGCCGGGTCGGACGGGGTAGGTCCGGCTGTCGTCGATGCTCCGCAGGACAATGCCCCCGCTCGCGCCGGCGGCGACTGCCCGCTCCAGCCCGGACATCAGCCCGGGCAGTTCGATGTCGCAGCTCAGGTCGCCGCGGACACGAACGGCCGAGGAGCCGGAGACCTGGCCGTCGATGGCCACGGTGATGATGTGCTCAAGGTCCGGACCCAGGGGAGCGGTGAGCTTCTCGGCCAGACCCCTGGTCGGCATGAGGCCTTGGGGGATTTCGAACGGCCAGGATTCGGTGTCCCCGGGGTCGATCCCTGCCCAGGCCAGGGCCGCCAGGTCCAGATCGTTTAGCCACGTCACCGACCCTCCGGAGAAGCAGAGGTCGCGTGCCGCCCTGAAGGCAAGATCCGTCGCTGCTGTCTCCTCCAGACGCCCCCCGATCCTGCTGCCGTTGAGCAGCTTCTGCCTGACCTGCTTGAAGACCCCGTCCATCTCCTCCCGGCGTCCCCGGACGTGATCGATAAGTTCGGCCATCCATACCGGCGCCGGTGCTTCCCCGGCCTGCCACCTCATGGCTTCCGCGTAGGTGACAGGCTTGGTGATGCGGTGATTCCGCATGTGGTCGGCGATGACGGACTGCCGGACTTTGAGGATGGCGGATACTCCGTGCTCGACCAGCGCGCGGTCAGCGCGCTGGCGGTACTGGCGCCGCGCCTTGCGCGCTGCCTGTTCTTTCGCCGACTCGGTCGGATGCTGGTTGTCCATCGATACCCCGTGTTCCGATCCCTGAAAGTACATAGCCTATGGCCGGGCCTGCCCTGACCGGTAGGGGAACAAGACAGTGGTTACGACCTGGAGGCGGCCCCTTGGTACTCGTTGCGCCACACCCTGCGCCCGGAGCACGCCTCGGTGAAGGTGCTAGCTGGGACAAGACGTCCTGCGTCAGGGGCGAGAGCTCCCGCTGTCAGTCGGCCGCCGAGATTCGGTGCAACTCGTGCCGGCCGGATACTTCGTGTCCGGCTTTAAGACCGCCAGTGCCGAAGAACCTTGCCGCTGTCGGCTCCAGGTCGGTGAGGCGGTCCGGGACATTCGCGTCGGCCCGCCGGCGGGGAAAGCAGTCATCGATACAAACAACTACTACCGGGAGCGTGACGGCCACGTCGCGGACCCGGACGAAGGCGGAACGAGTGCCTCGCAGTTGCTTCAGGACCACCTGCCGGGCTCCATGACGATTTCGGTTTCGACGCGGTTGACGTCGGCCCCTCGCGGACAGCTGGCGGGTGGAGGGTGACGGGCCGGCGTTCGTGGCGCGGCAGAATGCGCGGGAGCTTGAGGCGGACCTGGCCAAAACCGAGCGCTGAGTATCCTGATGGGGTATCCGACCGGGAAATGCCCGGTGAAGGTACGTGCTGAAACCGGCAAAGTGGTTCTGCGCGTGACGGGTTTTGGATGCCGATCGGAACGAGGTGCCGTGATGACAACTGCAGCCGAGGGAGTCGGCTTCCGCTCCAAGAGAGGGCCGATCCTCATTGCCCTGATGCTGTCGACGGGCCTCGTCGCCATCGACGCGACGATCGTTGCGACTGCGGTGCCTTCGATAGTGGATGAGATCGGCGGTTTCTCGTCGTTCCCGTGGCTCTTCTCCGCCTATCTGCTGGCCCAGGCCGTTTCGGTGCCCGTCTACGCGAAACTCTGCGACATGACCGGCCGCAAGCCGATCATCCTCACCGGCATCGGACTCTTCCTGCTCGGCTCGATCCTCTGCGGGTTCGCCTGGAGCATGTCGGCCCTTATTGCGTTCCGCGTGGTGCAGGGTCTTGGCGCGGGAGCAGTCCAGCCGATGGCCATCACCATCGCCGGAGACATCTACTCCCTGGCAGAGCGCGCGAAGGTGCAGGGCTACCTTGCGAGCGTGTGGGCGGTCTCGTCCGTGGTCGGCCCCACCCTCGGGGGTGTGTTCGCCTCGCTGGGCCTCTGGCGGGGGATCTTTCTCCTGAACGTGCCGCTTTGCCTCCTGGCCGGGTGGATGCTCGCGAGAACTTTCCACGAGAACATCGAGCGCACCGGACACCGCGTGGACTACCTCGGAGCGGCCCTTCTCACGGGCTCGCTCAGCCTGATTATCCTCGGAGCTCTCGAAGGCGGTCAGGCATGGGCTTGGAACTCACCCATCAGCATTGCAGTGTTCGTACTCGGAACCGCCATGCTCGCTGTGTTCCTGATGGTCGAGCGGCGGGCGGCCGAGCCGGTACTGCCGCCGTGGATCGTGTCGCGGCGGCTGCTCGCCACAACAGCACTAATCTCCTTCGGCGTCGGAGCCGTCATGCTCGGCCTCACGTCCTACGTTCCCACTTTTCTCGAGGGGACATTGTCAACCTCCCCGGTCCTCGCCGGCCTCACACTCGCGGCCCTGACGCTCGGCTGGCCGATCAGCGCCTCACAATCGGGGCGCCTGTATCTTCGGATCGGGTTCCGGGCGACGGCGATGATCGGCATCGCGGTCACGGTCATCGGTGCCGCGATCCTCGCCGTCACTGCCTCCACACCCAACATCATGCTGGTCGCGGCCAGCTGCTTTATGGTCGGACTCGGACTCGGGCTCGTCGCCACCCCGACCCTCATCGCCGCCCAGTCCAGCGTGCAATGGAACGAGCGCGGAGTGGTTACCGGCACCAACCTCTTCGCACGCTCGATCGGCAGCGCCCTCGGCGTTGCCGTCTTTGGCGCCGTAGCGAACGCCGTCTACGCCGGCACTCCCAATGGCGACACGAACCCGCATACGATTGTGTCGGCCTCCGCAGCTGTTTTCCTGGCCGTACTGATCAGTGCATCGCTCACCGTCCTCGCCGTTATCGGAATGCCGGCTCCGGCCCGCGAGGACGCGGTGCAGGAAGTCCGAACCCAGACCACCTCCTCTTAGAGCCTCAGCAGCGTGCCGCCCCCGAACCAATGTTTTTCGAGCATCGGCTTTCGGGACGCCACATTGATCAACTGTCCAGCAAGTAGCGGATGCCTCGACCATCTGCAGTTCCGTTGCGGTGATCGTCGCCCTGAACTGAAACCCAAGGCCGGCTGCGGTGACGGCAAAGATCCTCGATTCGTGCCGAAAAGGTACACGTGATTCCGTACGTGTCCCTGAATGCATGAGGTTGGCTTGGAAGGGGACCTGGGTGGGTCCGGCGTGAGGTTGGCGAGCGAAGCCGGTAGAAGCACGGTCGGATCAGCGGCGTTTTCATAATCGGTCCGAAACACGTCATCGGGTCGGTGCTTTTTGGCTGACGCTGTGGCCGCGGTCGTGGCATTGCGGGTTGTCTGGTGCGCCGGGTCGGCGGCTCAGCCCGTGCACGTAGGCCAGGACTTCGGCGGCGAATGCTTCGGGTTGTTCCAAGGCTGCGAAGCGTCCGCCGCGTTCCATGTCCGTCCACTGCACCACGTCGCAGCCGCCGGCGACGAAGCTGCGCGGGGGCCGGGGCGGGAACTCGGCCGGGTAGTTGGCTACCCCGGTGGGTGTGAGCTAGGAGGCAGGACCGGCCTCTCGTTCCGGCGGCCGGTAGCCGGCGACGGCGGCGCGGACGTCGCCCTCTTCGTGACCGCCCTTCTTCTTGCCGAACGGCAGCACTTTTAGCAGCGGGTGCAGGACAGCCATGACGGCGAGGCCCCAGGCGAGTCCGAGGACGGCCGAGCACAGGGTGTTCACGAGCCAGGCCAGGAAGCCGCCGGCCACCGGGATCCCGGCGAACGGGGCCTCGAGGACGTGGACCAGGTCATACGGACCGTGCCAGCCGAGGTCGTATGCCCCCTGGAGCATGATGTGGCCGCCGACCCAGAGCATGGCGATCGTCCCGACGAGGGTGATCGCGGCCAGCACGGCGGGCATGCCCTTGACGAGCAACTCGCCGAAGCGCCGGGAACCCGCGGAGTCCTTGGTGGCCAGGTGCAGGCCGATGTCGTCCATCTTGACAATGAGTGCGACGGCGCCGTACACGAGCACCGTAATCGCGATCGCCACGACGACCAGGATGAGCGCCCGGACCCACAAGGACTCATCGGCCACCTCGTTCATCGAGATGACCATGATCTCGCAGGACAGGATGAAGTCGGTGGTGATGGCGCCCTTGGTGACCTTGGCCTCCGCCTCCGGGCCCCGTTCGACCGCCGGCGCCTTTTCGGCCGCGTGGTGGCCGCGGAGTTTGTGCCAGACCTTCTCGGCGCCCTCGTAGCAGAGGTAGGTGCCGCCCAGCATGAGGATGAAGGGGATGATCCCCGGGATGAAGGCGCTGATGAGCAGCAGCGCCGGCAGGATGATCAACAGCTTGTTCCGGACCGAGCCCCAGAAGATCCGCTTGATCATCGGCAGTTCGCGGGACGGATGCGCCCCGGACACGTACTGCGGGGTGACGGCGGCGTCGTCGATCACCACGCCGGCGGCCTTGGTCCCGGCCTTGGCGGCCCCGGCTGCGACGTCGTCCACCGAGGCGGCCGCTATGCGGGCCAGGGCTGCGACGTCGTCCAGCAGGGCTACGAGACCGCCACTCACAGACCGCCCCCGCGCTGCTCGACGGCGGATTGCTGGACGCGGAGGCCGCGGTTGGGGCACGTGATCGGCATGCTCAAAAGTATACGGTGGCGGGCGGCCCGTCGGCGGAAAGCGGCGTGCGGCCACCGGCGACGGCGCCTGCATTACCGCCATCGCCCCTGGGACGACGAGGCCCCAGGCGGTTAGCAGAATGGCCATGGGTTCGGAGCTGATGGGCACAAATGATCGGTTGAACAACGGGTGGCACAAGGTCCGCCAAGAAGGTCAATCATGGGAAGGCGGTGAAGGTCCGCATCCATGGGCACGAATTTTCAAAAGCACTGGCCGGCCAATGGGAAACAGTTGCTCCGCTTTGACTGTGGCAACTGCTCGACCCCACCGCTGAAGTCGTTGGTCGACCAGCAGTCACATCGGGCTCAAGCTGATGGCCATCCAGATTTAAACGCGCGCTCATGCAATGCCGTCCTTCTGCCGTGGTACACCTCATGATCGGAAGGGACTCCGCCCAATCTGAGAGGCGCGGACCGTTCCGTGTAAAGCCGCTGTGTTCCGTCACCCTTGACGTACGGCATACAGCTCGGCGTCGGCCACCCAGCGGTCGACCGTGCGGATGGGAATGCCGCGGTGGCGGGCAATCGCTACCTCTATGCGGGCGCCGTTGCTGGAGCGGTACCCAGGCAGCAGGGCCAGTCCCTCGGCCTCGAAGATCTGGGGGATGGCGCGATCCATGTATTCGACCCATTTGGCGCCTTCGGGGAGGCGGTTATCGGCCGGGTTCGTGACGCTGTATCCCGCCACGCGCAGTCGCGAGGCGGCGGCGTGAAATGCCGGATAGTTGTATTCGGGCAGGCCGGTCATGGGTCCGACGATACAGAGTCGGGTTCGGGTGGTCATTTAATGGTTCCGTTTCCATGGTGGAGGGCCGTTTATCATGGCTCCTACAGGCATTACCGGCGCAGTGGTACCCGCGGATGCAACGCGCGGCGCCATTCCCGTCGAAACCACGTGATCCCCGTCACTTTCGGCATTCGGGCTCCTTGTGTGTGCCCGCGGCGAGGCCGCCAATCCGATGGTCCACCGCCCAGATGGCTGAGACACCCTCTCAGCAACCAGCGGACGAAGACTAAGCGTGCAGTGTTCGCAACACCTCCGAATTCTGCAAAGAAGGCAGTCGACGTCTGCGACACAATCTCGCCCTCGATGTCCTAAACCAAGCCGCACCGGACCAGGTCGATCATCTGTATCTGCGCCCCTTGTCCCAAAACCCCGTGCGGTAGGAGCCAGCTGCTGAAGCGGGACAAAAGCGG
This sequence comes from Arthrobacter sp. GCM10027362, assembly GCF_042679445.1. Taxonomy (NCBI): domain Bacteria; kingdom Bacillati; phylum Actinomycetota; class Actinomycetes; order Micrococcales; family Micrococcaceae; genus Arthrobacter; species Arthrobacter sp. GCM10027362. Next base: position 6,862 of record NZ_JBHTML010000113.1, on the reverse strand, counting down.
GCATCCGGCGCTGAACCGGATGCCCCATTTGCCTGCCCTCTCCTGATCAGGGGGCTGCGTGTGCTGCTTCGCGGCGGCGCCGGATGCCCTCGGGATTGGCGTCCGCAGGAACGCCGGCGGCGGTGGAGGAGGACTGGCCGGGTCGCGGAAGCCTTAACCATCTTCTACTCCCGGCGTGGCCGCGTTCCCAGCGCGGAGGGCACGCTCTGAGCTGCCGCGAACGTCTCGTCTCGGATCAGGCCGGGTACTCACACTCCACTGGTCGGACGACCCTCCAGGTCACAGGACATCATGAGTTCCCGGGTGCTCCGTCAGGCCTGGGGGATGCCTGCTCGTTGCGTGTGGCAATGATGTGGCCGTACCCTGCTTCAAACGTTGGGTACTGCAAGGTTCCAAGTAACGTGAGGAGCAGCGCGCCGCTGAGGACAGTACCGCTGGCCACGTCGGGCTGGGTCTTCGGGGGCGGTGAGAGTCCCAGCTGGTGTGCGATGTAGGTGACGACCTCGCCCAGGGCGGCGGGGGCCTGGTCGACGGCGTGCAGGATACGTGGCGGATCCTCTGCCAACAGCAGTGTTTGCAGGGTGCGGACCAGGTCGGCCTCATGGATGCGGTTCGTACGCTTCGCGTACTGGACCGGGGTGCCCTCGATGACTTTCCGCAGAAGCATCTCTCTCCCGGGCCCGTAGATCCCTGCAGGACGGACGATATGCGCGTCAAAGAGTTCGGACGCGAGAAGCTCCCCGTCACGAAGCGTCCTACCTCGCGGAGTCACCGGGGCGGGTGTATCTACTTCCGTGAGTGCTCGGCGGCCTGTTCGCCCTTCGAAGACCCGGGTGGAGGAGACGAACACCACTCGCCGCGGCGTACCCGGGAGTGCCGCGGCGAGGTTCCTGAGCGAGGCGAGGTAGCTGTCCGACCGGTTCGAAGCCTCTTGCATACCGGGAGTGAGGGTGACCACCATCGCATCCACTCCCGGCAATTCACACTGGACCGGTTCCCGGAGATCAACAGGCAGGGTAGAGAATGCGGCAGGCAGGACGGCCGTGTTGCGGCGGAGGGCGAACACCTCCCCGCCGGCCTCTGCCAGGCGCTCACCCAGGCGCGTGCCGAGCTTCCCGCAACCGACCAGCAGGATCCGGCCAGGTGCTTCCTGCATTGCCCTTACCGGGCCGGGCATGTTCGACAATCCAGCCTCCTCCGCTCGGGGCATTCGAAGAACCCCAATGATTCCCCCGGTTCCTCTAGGAGTAGTTGCTCGCAGGCCACGATGTCCAATCGCCACCTGACGAGGGGGTCAATGAGTAGGACGGCCCTCGGCGGGGGAGTGGTATTTAAGTGTCGCGGTGAAGGACCGGCTTACGGGGCGGCTGAGGATGGGCGCACGAGCGATAACGGTTGCTCAGCATCCCGGAGGGCAGGCTCCCGTCTTGTCGCACGCCGGATACGGCACCCCTTGTTTGGGGTCCAACATCCTCAGATCTGAGCTAGAGGATCGACGTTCCCGACCGAACTAGGTAGACTGGTCTACATATCCAAAGGAATGAGGTGATGTGAGTGAGCCGAATGGCGGCTGGATCGGCGCGGGAGCGCCTGCTGGACGCCGCGTCGCGGTTGTTCTACGCCAACGGCATGGTGGCCACGGGTATTGATGCGGTCACTACCGAGGCAGGTGTGGCGAAGATGAGCCTGTACAACAACTTCTCCTCCAAGGAGGACCTGATGTTGGCGTACATCGAGGCCCGTCATGAGGAGTGGCTGCAGCTTTACCGCAACCGCGTCGAGCACGCTGCCTCGGCCGTGGACGGGGTGCTGGCGGTGTTTGACGCATACATCGATCATGCCTCGGCAGCATACCCACGCGGGTTCCGCGGATGCGGTTTGCTCAACGCGGCCGCCGAACTGCCGGCGGGATCGGCCGGCCGCGACGCGGTGTGCCGCCACAAGGAACAGGTCGAGGGGATCCTGACCGGGCACCTGCTGGCCCTTGCGCCCGCGCCCGCTGCGAGGGAGGCCGCCGAGCACCTGTCCTTCCTGCTCGAAGGGGCCATGAGCCGCGCCGGGCTGGAAGGCCGGCCCGACCGCCTCGTGCGGGCCAAGGACATCGCGCGCGCCGTGATCGAGGCGCTGTGAACCGGGAGCGACTCATCGGCCTGGCCGCCATTACGGTCACGTCGTTGTTGTGGGGAACAACCGGCACGGCGGCGACCTTCGCCCCTGCCGCCGGACCGCTGGCCATCGGCGCGGCTGCCCTCGGCATCGGCGGCCTGCTGCAGGCGGTGATCGCGGTACCCGCGCTGCACGCGGCCTGGCCGGCGCTTCGCGCAAACCTGCGCGTGGTCGTACTGGGCGCTGTTGCCGTTGCAGTGTACCCCCTCGCGTTCTACAGCTCAATGCACTACGCCGGCGTCGCGGTGGGCTCGGTCGTCTCCCTCGCCTCCGCGCCTTTGGCTTCGGGGGTGCTGGAAAGACTCGCCGACCGCCGGGCGCTAAGCCGGTGGTGGATGCTCGCGGCCGGTCTCGGCGTGACCGGCAGTTCGTTGCTCTGCCTGTCGAAGATGGAGGGTCCCGCGGCCGCCGTCATGTCGACGATCGCGGGGACCGGCATGGGGCTCGTGGCAGGCTTCACTTACGCCGCGTACTCGTGGACCGTCCACCGGCTCATGTCGCGCGATATCAGCCGCGCGGCGTCGATGGGCGCCGTGTTCGGCGGCGGCGGCCTCCTCCTGATGCCGGTGCTTTTCCTCACCGGCGCGCCGCTCATCGCTTCCACCGGGGCGTTCCTCGTTGCCGGTTACATGGCCCTGGTCCCGATGTTCCTCGGCTATCTCCTGTTCGGATTCGGGCTCACCCGGGTGTCTGCGAGCACCGCTACCACCGTCACCCTCACAGAACCGGCCGTCGCCGCCATCCTCGCGGTGGTCGTTGTCGGGGAGCGACTGGACGTCCTCGGCTGGATCGGCCTGGCCGTCATCGCTGTCGTGCTGCTCATCCTCGCCGTCGCGCCCACTAACAACACACCACAGGTGCGGGGCATCGCCGGCAGACAAACGGGCGGCCCCGAAACCGGCCGGCACCCTGCCCCCGGTGCGTTCACCGTGCCGGTCATCGATAGGAATGGAGACATGCCTCATGGCGAACCACAGCAGGCCCTCCGGACCTGAGCGGGCAGTCAGGCTCCCGCCACAGACCAGCATCCCGGCGGTGAAGACGGTCGACTAACATACCGCCGGCGAGCCGTTCCGAATCGTGCCCGAGCCCCCGGTGCCCATCGCGGGGTTGAATGTCGCGGAGCGGTGCGGGCGCGACCAGCCGGGGCAGGACCCAGATAGACCTGGGGTGGGGCGGGACGCTGTACGCCGGCCTCGATGCGGCATCAGTAGGGTTGGAGGTAAGCCCGGCAAACCTGACGGAGCTGATTGCGCTCGGCCGCGAGGTCAAAGCGGCCCTCGCCGATGATCCCCGAACCGGGCACCTGACGGACCCGCGGCTGAGCGAGGTATACGGGACGATCATTTTCGACGTCCTGGGTACCCTGCCCACCGCAGAGCTGCACCAGCGGAACGTGACAATCTTCGCGGACGGCCAGGTGGACCGGTCCCCATGCGGGTCGGGATCGGCCGCGCGTGTCGGGGTGCTCACCGCGACCGGGACACTCCATGGGGGGACAGACACTGGTGCATGATTCAATCGTCGGCTCCCGCTTCCATGCGAGGGTGCAGGAACACACGAGGGAGCACGGCCGGGCCGCCGTCGTGCCCGTCATTACCGGTGCCGCTTACCGTGTCGGAACCTCCACGTTCGAGGCCGATCCGTACGACACGCTTGTGCCGGGCTTCGTGCTGCGATGAAGGGCGTGCGCTACCTCGACGCTGCGGCGGTCACCGCGGCCCTGACACCTGCCGCCGCGGTCGAGGCAATCACTGCGGCACTCATCGCCGGTTACGACCCGGCAACCGACGCCGCCCGAACCTCCGCTCGCACCAGCCGCGGGCATTTCCTCCTCATGCCCTCGGAAGTCGGAGAATACGCCGGAGTGAAGGTCGCCACCGTCGCACCGGACAACCCGGCAGCAGGACTGCCCCGCATCCAGGCCAGCTACCTTCTGTTCGGCGCCGCGACGCTGACTCTGCAGGCCGTCTTCGACGGCACCGCACTCACCGCCCTGCGCACTCCGGCCGTGTCCATCGCCGCAGTCCGTCCCGTACTTCACCGCATCAATGAGCCGCTGCGCGTAGTCGTCTTTGATGCCGGCTCCTGACGATGATTTCCGGGTCAGCGGGCGTTGAAACGTCGTCCAGATCGTCATTCAAGAACCCCGGTGCCGCAAGGAGGGACCGGGGGTTGTCGGCCCGGCCCCTCCCATCACCGGTGCTCTCCTAGGACAGTTCCAGCTCCCAGTCCTTGACATCGGCCACCGGCGCGAACAGGCGCGCGTCGATCTCATCGAGGGGCAGGTTGTTGCGCACACGGTGCGGCCAGTCCCGGTTGGCCAGGGCCGCCTTGCCCAGGGCGACGACGTCGGCTGCGCCCTCCCGGAGCATCGAGACGGCGGTCTCGGGGTCGTCCAGGTGGCCGTTGGCGATCACGGGCAGACCCGAGTGCTGCCTGGCCAGGGCCGCCAGCGAGTCGCCGCCGTCGCCGAAGGCCGGCGCGGTAGCCCGGTACTCCGTGGTGTGGAGGAAGTCGATCCCGGTGGATCCGAGGATGGAGAAGATCGTCTTCGCCTCCTCGACCCCGCCGCTCCACCGGTGGTCGTGGTCGCTCACCTTGGCCTGGGAAATCCGGATGCCTACGGTCATCTCCGGACCCACGGCCTCCCAGACGGCGCGGCAGATTTCCGCGGCGAAGCGCACCCGGTTCTCGGGGGAGCCGCCATACTCGTCGGTGCGCCGGTTGAGGTAGTCGGTGAGAAACTGATCCAGCAGGTAGCCGTTCGCGCCGTGGATCTCCACGCCGTCGAACCCGGCGTCCTTGGCGCGCAGCGCGGCAGCCGCGAAGCCCTGGCGGACCTCGTCCATCTGGGCCGGGGTGATCTCCGCGGGCACCCGGTACGGGCCCTCCCCGCGGTAGAACCCCAACTGTTCCCCCTTGGGCGCGACCGCCGAGGGGCCGATCGTGGCGTCCACGAACCGGCTGCCCTGGGCCTGGGCCCCGGCGTGCATGAGCTGGGCGAAGATCTTCGCGCCGGCCGCATGAACGGCCTCCACTACCGTGGCCCAGGATCGGGCCTGCTCCTCGGTGGCGAGCCCCGGCTGGAACAGATAGCCCTGACTGTAAGCGGTATCCGAATAGATCCCCTCGGTGATCAGCAGCCCGAACCCGCCGCGCGCGAAGGCCTCATAGTAGGAAACCATCGTCTCCGTCACCAGGCCGTCCCCCGTGGCGCTGATCCGCGTCATGGGAGCCAGGGCCACACGGTTCTCCAGCTCGGTGGAACCGATCTGCAGGGGCCACCAGAGCGGGGCAAAATCCGGCATGAGCATCTCCTTCACCTTGTCTTCAGAGGCATGGGAACCCATCCACCGGTTCCACCCCGCTATCAACGATCATGTGAAGGCCCGATATTCCGGCGCCTTGGCCACGGGTCCGCGCGCAGAAATTATCAAGGCGGCGCCTGCAATGTCGAAAATGCGAACGGGACCCCTGACCTCATCGCTGCCCCGGGAACAAACGGGAGCAGCGGGTATGCGTACGGGACCTTCATGATCAGCGGACAACGGCAACGGGGGAGGAGTCCAAGGTCCCGGGACAGCCCCTTTGCCTGATCCACTCCTAGCCCAGGCTCCAGAGGGAAGTCCCCGTCTGATGGGATGTCTTTCCTGGCGATGGTCAGACCGACCGCATTAGAGCCGCCCGAGAAAGTGTCCGCCAGTTCGTGCCTCTGGCCGGTGCTCGAGCGTCCGGGCCGGGCCAGGGAATCCCCAATGTGTCCGGCTTTGACGATGTCCACGCCGGTGCGGCTTCTGGTAACAGTTTCCATGCGGTCCTGTGTGCGGCGGCCAATTCGCGGACCGTGCGCCGGCGGCCCTCGGCCTGCTCCAAGGCGATCCGGCCCTTCGCCGGGCCGGTGTGCAGGCGGGCCATGGAGGGCTCGGCGGCAGGCGGGTCCTTGCGGGTGCGCAGGCAGGCCTTGAGACGCTCGAGGAGCTGCACGGGGCTTGGGCCCTTCCGGGTCGGCGGCTTGGTCCACTGTAGGTGTTCGGCAGCCGCCGACCCGGTCACCGTCCCCTACAGGGCGCGGATATTCTCCGCCTGCAGGCCCTTCTGGCCCTGGACGATCTCGAACTCGACCTTCTGGCCCTCCTCGAGCGAGCGGTAACCGCCGCCGGTGATGGCTGAGAAGTGCGCGAACACATCCTCGCCTCCGTCATCGGGAGCGATGAATCCAAAGCCCTTTTCCCCGTTGAACCACTTGACCGTACCTGTTGCCATCAACTGCTCTTTCGTGCCGGACGGCTTCGCGGGCACCTTCGTGGGCCTTGTTCCCGCCGTCCACAGGTAACGCTATGTGCCTGGGGACGGACCGGACAAGCAGTGCGGCCGAATGTAAGCAAAATTGAGATCTGTGCGGACCCTTCAAGGTTCCCGGTCCGCGCCTTGGACTCGGGCGGGATGCAGGCAGGCGGGGAGGCGGAGCCGGGTGCCGCACACATAATGCGTCGGGCCGGAATAATCCGGCCATGAAACCATGCAGAAGGATCCGCCATGAAGAAAACCGTGATTGCCGTCCCGGATGCCGGCGCCCTGCTGCTGACCGACTGCTCCACCGAGGAATCCGTCCGCGGATGGATGCCCGCCGCTGACCCCGGGCAGGGCATTGCCCCGGCCGGGGCAAAGCCGGGGCAATGTCTTCCCCTCCTGC
>NZ_JBHTML010000112.1:0-13478 GCF_042679445.1 Arthrobacter sp. GCM10027362 | reverse complement strand
CCGCCGGGCTGCGCCGTGCCGGTGATGACCGGGGCCATGCTGCCGGCCGGAGCGGATGCGGTGGTGCCCATCGAGCAGGCGGTGCCGGACAGGTTCGCGCCGTTCGAGCCCGGGCGCACGGTGGTGCTGCCGGCCAATATCCCGGCGGGCCAGTTCGTGCGGGCTGCCGGCAGCGATATCCCGGTCGGCACCCCGGCCCTGGCCGCCGGGACGGTGCTGAAGGCCGGGCAGCTGGGCCTGCTCGCCGCGCTGGGCATCGCCGAGGTGCCGGTGCAGCCGCGGCTGCGGGTGCTGCTGCTAAGCACCGGGGACGAGGTGGTCCCGCCGGGCGGCAGCCTGGGCCCGGGCCAAATCTACGACGCCAACACCACCCTGCTGTCCGCGGCGCTGGCCGAGGCCGGCTGCGAGGTGGTCAGCAGCCGGATCCTGGCGGACGCGCCGGGGGCGTTCGGGCGGGCGCTGGCCGAGGACCTGGACCGGCTGGCCCCGGATCTGGTGCTCAGCTCCGGAGGCATCAGCAAAGGCGCTTTCGAGGTGGTCAGGCAGGCCCTGGGCGGAGGCGGGGCCGGCGAGGATTTTGCCGCGGTGGAGTTCGTCTCGGTGGCCATGCAGCCCGGGGGACCGCAGGCCCTCGGCCGGGTGCGCGGGACGGCCTTCCTGGGTTTTCCCGGCAACCCGGTCAGCTCGCTGGTCTCCTTCGAAATGTTCCTGCGCCCGGCGCTCAGCGCGGTGCTGCACGTGCCGGCGCCGCGGACCGTGCTGCACGTGCCGCTGCGGATGCCCGAGGGCAGGGCCATCGACTCCCCGGCCGGAATCCACCAGGTGCGCCGCGGCTGGTACGACGGCGCCGCCGTCGCGCCCGTCGGCGGGCCCGGTTCGCACCTGGTGCACGCGCTCGCCCAATCCAATGCCCTGATCCAACTGCCGGCGGACGTCACGCACCCTGCGGCCGGACGGAACGTGGAAATATGGCTTACATGAGTGAACAGGACAGCAGGAAAGAGACCGCGCCCCATCTGACCCATGTCCGCGCGGACGGTTCCGCGCACATGGTGGACGTCAGCCACAAGGCGGAGAGCACGCGCGAGGCCACCGCCCAGGCGGTGCTGGCCACCCGCCCGGATGTGGTGGCCCTGCTGGTGGCCGGGGACCTGCCCAAGGGCGACGCCCTGGCCGTCTCCCGCGTGGCCGGGATCATGGCCGCCAAGGCCACGCCGCAGCTGATCCCGCTGTGCCATCCGCTGCCGCTGAGCAAGGTCACGGTGGATTTCCACCCGGCCCAGGACAGCGTGCGGATCGAGGCCACGGTCAGGACCCGCTCGGTCACCGGCGTCGAGATGGAGGCGCTGACCGCTGCCTCCGTGGCGGCCCTGAGCCTGTACGACATGATCAAGGCCGTGGACAAGCACGCGGTGATCGGCGACATCAAGGTCCTGGGCAAGACCGGCGGCAAGAGCGGGGACTGGACGCTGGGCAGCGGGGGAGCGGCCCGGTGAACGGCCGCGAAGCGGCCCCTGCCGTGCGGCAGGCCAGCGTCCTGATCGCCTCCACCCGGGCGGCCGCCGGGGTGTACGAGGACCAGACCGCGCCGGTGATCCGCGACTGGCTCACCGGGCACGGCTTCGAAACCAAGGAGGCGCTGGTCGTGCCCGACGGCGAGCCGGTCGGCGCCGCCCTGCGCGCGCTGCTGCTGCTGGACCCGCGGGTGGTCATCACCAGCGGGGGAACCGGCCTGAGCCATGACGACCTGACCCCGGAAATGACCGCGCCGCTGCTCGAGCGGGAGCTGCCCGGGATCATGGAGGCCATCCGCGCCGCGGGGCGGGCGAGCACGCCGCACGCGGCCCTGTCCCGCGGGCATGCGGGCACCGCCGGCCGTACGTTCATCGTCAACCTGCCCGGTTCCCCGCGCGGGGTGATGGACGCCCTCGCCGTCCTCGATCCGATCATCGACCATCTTTGCGACCAATTGGAGGGCCGTCATGGGCATTGAGGCAGCCGCTGCGGCGGATACTGCCCCCGGCATCGTCGTTTTCGCCGGGATCAGCGCCGAACCAATCGACACCGGCACCGCCTGGGACGCGGTGGAGACCGCCGCCACCGGTGCCGTCGTCACCTTCGGCGGCATCGTGCGCGACCATGACGGCGGCCGCGGCGTCACCCGGCTGGGCTACAGCGCGCACCCGAGCGCCGGCCGGCGGATGGCGGAGCTGGCCGCGGAGGTTGCCGCCCGGCATCCGGGTACCCGGCTGTGGGCTGCGCACCGGATCGGCGAACTGGCCGTGGGGGACCACGCGCTGGTCGCCGCCGCCGCGTCCGCGCACCGGGAAGCGGCCTTCGACGCCTGCCGCGACCTGGTCGAGGCGATCAAGCACGGGATCCCGGTATGGAAGGAACAGCACTTCAGCGACGGCGGCACCGAGTGGGTGGGCAGCGCCTGAGCCGCGGTGCCGGCAGCCTGTCCGGCAGGCGATAACCTAGAACGCATGACCCCACCACTGAAAGTCGCCGTCCTGGGTGCCCAGGGCCGTATGGGCGCCGAGGCCGTCAAGGCCGTGTCCGCCGCCGAAGATCTGGAACTTGTCGCCGCGCTGGGCCGCGGCGATTCGCTGGAGCGCCTGCTCGAGGCCGGCGCCACGCACGTGGTGGATCTGACCGTCCCGGCCAGCACCGAGGCGAACGTCCGGTTCGCCGTCGAAAACGGGCTGCACGCCGTCGTTGGAACCACCGGCTGGGACGGGGACCGCCGGGCCGCGCTCTCCGCGCTGCTGGCCCGGCACCCGGATACCGGCGTGCTGATCGCACCGAACTTCGCGCTGGGCTCGGTGCTGGCGTCGGCCTTCGCCGCCAAGGCCGCCCGCTACTTCGAATCGGTGGAGATCATCGAGCTGCACCACCCGGACAAGGTGGACGCCCCCTCGGGCACGGCCGTGCGGACCGCGCAGCTGGTCTCCGCCGCGCGTGCCGCCGCGGGCGTGCCGGCAAGCCCGGACGCCACCGCGCATGCCCTCGACGGGGCCCGCGGCGCCGACATCGACGGCGTGCGGGTACACAGCGTACGCCTGCGCGGGCTGGTGGCGCACCAGGAGGTGCTGCTGGGCGGGCCCGGCGAGCAGCTGACCATCCGGCACGACTCCTACGACCGTGCCTCGTTCATGCCCGGCGTGCTGCTGGGCCTGCGGTCCGTGGCCGCCCACCCGGGCCTGACCTACGGGCTCGACGGCTACCTCGACCTCAATGGCTGACCCCGCGATGACCGACCCCGCGCAGACCAACCCCGCCCGGCCCCTGTCCTGGTACGCCCGCCACGGCAGCAAGATCTGGGTGGGCGTGATCATCGCTCTGCTGGCCGGCTACCTGGCAGTCACGCTGCAGCGGGCCTGGCTGATGCTCGGCGAGCCGTCCCCGGCGGCCAAGGGCTTGGGCGTGGCCCTGGTGCTGCTGCCGGTCGTCGGGGCCTGGGCGCTGGGCCGCGAGATCATCTTCGGGGCCCGGATGTCCAAGCTGGCGAAAATCCTGGAGGCCGAGGGGGGCCTGCCGGTGGACAACCTGCCGCGCACTCCGGCCGGCCGGATTGTCCGCGAGGCCGCGGACGCGGAGTTCCTCAAGTACAAGGCGGAGGCGGAGGCGGCGCCGGGAAACTGGCGCAGCTGGTTCCGGCTCTCCTGCGCCTACGACGCCGCCTCGGACCGCAAGCGGGCCCGGGAGTCGATGCGGCGCGCGATCGAGTTGTACCGCGCGCGGGCCTGAGGCCGGGCGGGAGCGCCCCAATCTCAGCCCGGCAGCCTGCTCCGGCCGGCGGCCAGCGTGCGGACTGCCCGCGAGGCCGTGGAGGTGACCAGTTCCAGCGGACCCCGCCAGCCGGCGGCCTGGAACAGCATGCCGGCCACCACCATGAGCACCACCTGGCTCCAGTAGAGCTCGAAGCGCGCCAGCGGCAGGCCCAGCGAGACGACCGTGGCCATGATCCAGACGTGGGCCGAGTACAGGCTCAGGGTCATCGCTCCCGGTCCGCTCAGCGGGGCCAGCAGGGCCGGCCAGCGGGAACCGATGAACAGGCACACGGCCAGGAGCACGGCTGCGGTGCCGCTGGTGTGCAGCAGGTCCAGCCCGGCACCGGAGTGCGGGGAGGCCGAGCCGAGCCACCACCAGGACCCCTCCTGCTTCACCCAGCTCATGTTGACCTGGTAAACGGCATCGAAATCGGCACGCCGGGCCGGTTCGGTCGCGGCGACCGCCGCATAGCCGCCCAGCCGGTCCATCAGCAGCCAGGACAGCGCCTTGGCCCCTGCCGCCGCCGCAGCGCCGGCGGCCAGCAGCCACAGCTGGTGGGCGGTGCGCAGCAGGTCCAGCCGGCCGACGGCCAGGCCCACCAGGATGTAGGAGAGCCACTGCAGCACCGGATAGTAGCCGGTCAGGAAGATGTCCGAGAGCAGCATCCACGGCTGCAGCAGGTCCGCCGAGGCGGGATTATGCCCGAGCACGCCCTGCGGCGGAACGTTGGACAGCGCCCAGGGCCGCAGCAGGAAAGCCAGCACGGGGGAGACCACCATCCAGCCGGCGGCCCAGCAGGCCAGCGCCGGCAGGCGCAGCCGCAGGAAGGGCAGCGCGCAGAGGAACAGCACGGCATAGTGGACCAGGATGATGGCGATGTTGACGTTCAGGCTGCCCAGCAGCAGGCCGGCGGCGCCGATCAGCACCGCCCGCACGGCGATGCCTGCCCGGTCGGCCAGCAGTGCCCGGCCGAAGTGCGGGCGGCTGCCCCCGGTCAGCAGGGCCAGGCCGACGCCGGCGAGCACGGCGAACAGCGCCGAGGACCGGCCGGAGAACACCAGGCCCACGAAACTGGGTTCCGCTGCCCCGCCCTGACCCACGCCCCTGTCGACCAGCGGGAAGATATGCGTGGCCATCATGCCCAGCAGGGCCAGGCCCCGAGCGGCGTCAACTCCCTGGATCCGGCGGCTGTTGGCTCCTGCAGCTGCTGGTGACATGACCCGATAATCTCACACCCGGCCCCGGCCCCGGCCTCCGGGGCGGGCATTCCTGCGCGGCCCGGACGGGTCCGGCCCTGTTCCCGAGCCGCCAAGGGCGCCTCCTGCCGCGAACGGCGGAGCGTCCCCGGCAACCGGGTAGATTGAACCCGTGACCCGCTACACGCACAATGCCCTGGACGGTGTCCGGCTGGCCTTCGATGACGTCCCCGGCGCCGACGGCGCCGACGGTGCAGGCGGGCCGCTGCTGCTGGTGCACGGCAGCGGGCTCTCCAAGGCCGCCTGGCGCGGCCTGGGCTACCGCAGGGCGCTGGCCGGCCGGCGGCTGATCGCCCTGGACATGCGCGGGCACGGCCGCAGCGCCAAGCCGCATGAGGACGCCGCCTACACCACCGCGGCGTTCGTGGCGGACGTGGAGGCCGTGCTCGATGCCTGCGGCGTCGGGTCCGCCCACTACTTCGGCTATTCCTTCGGGGCCCGGGTCGGGTTTGCCCTGACCGCGGCCAGACCCGGACGGATCCGCTCGCTCGCCTGCCTGGGCGGAACCTACCGTGCCCTGGCCGGCCAGGCCGGGGACCTGTTCTTCCCCGGCTACCTCGAGGCGCTCGACCGCGGCGGCATGGGCGCCTTCCTCGAGGGCTGGGCTGCCCGCGCCGGCCGTCCGCTGGATCCGGCCACGGCCCACGCCTTCGGCGCCAACGACCCTGCGGCGCTGGCCGCCTATTTCCGCCAGGGCGAGCGCCTGCCCGGCCTGGCCGAGGACGAGGTGGCCCGGCTGCAGGTGCCGGCGCTGTTGCTGGCCGGCAGCCGGGACCATCCCCGGGCCGAGGATTCGCGCCGGGCGGCGGAACTGATGCCGCACGCGGTGTACCGGGAACTCCCGGGCCTGGAGCACGCGACGTCGTTCGCCGCTGTGGAACCGGTCACAGCGCTGCTGCGGGACTTCCTGCAATCGCAGGCATGCCCGGCCTGAAGCGCCCTCCCGTTCCTGCCGGGCATGCAGGCTGCGCATTCCAATAAACCGGGCCCGGCACGGTAACGTTTTCCCTATGGCTGAGTCTGACATCCGCGCGTACACCTTCGGCACCCTGGTAACCGCCATGGTCACCCCGTTCACCGACGACGGCGAAGTGGACTACGGAAAAGCAGCCGAGCTGGCCGCGAAACTCGTTGACGACGGCTGTGACGGGCTGGTGGTCACGGGCACCACCGGGGAGACCTCGACGCTGACGGACGAGGAGAACCTCGGGATGTTCAAGACCGTGCGCGACGCCGTCGGCGGCCGGGCGAAGGTCATCGCGGGCTCCACCACCAACGACACCCGCCATTCCATCCATCTCTCCCGCCAGGCCGCGGACCTGGGCGTGGACGGCCTGCTCGTCACCACCCCCTACTACAACAAGCCGAGCCAGGCCGGGGTGCAGGCCCACATCGAGGCGATTGCCGACGCGACCGACCTGCCGGTCATGGTCTACGACATCCCCGGCCGCGCGTGCATCCCGATCCAGACCGAGACGCTGATCCGCCTCGCGGACCATCCGCGCATCGTCGCCCTGAAGGACGCCAAGGGCGACTACCAGGAGACCACGCGCGTGCTGGCCAACACGGACCTGGACGTCTACTCCGGCGACGACGGGCTCACCCTGCCGCTGATGGCCGCCGGCGCCGTCGGCGTCGTCTCGGTCACCGCGCACGTGGCCACGGCCCAGTACCGGGCGCTGGTCGATGCCATGCACGCCGGGGACCTGGCCACCGCGCGCCGCCTGCACTTCGAGCTGGACCCGGTCCAGCGCGCCGTCATGAGCCACATCCAGGGCGCCGTGGCGGCGAAGCAAATTCTTAAGTGGCAGAAAGTCCTGCCCAACTCGGTGGTCCGCCTGCCGCTGGTCGAGCCGACCGACGCCGAGCTAGCGCCCATCCTCGCCGATCTCGCGGAGGCCGGCTGGAACCTGGAGGTCTGAACCCAAGCATGAACGAATCCACAACTTCACAGCTGCGCACTCCGCCGAAACTCCAGGACGGGACCCTGCGCATTGTTCCCCTCGGCGGCTTGGGCGAGATCGGCCGGAACATGGCCGTGTTCGAAATCGATTCCAAGCTGCTGATCGTGGACTGCGGCGTGCTGTTCCCGGAGGAGCACCAGCCGGGCGTGGATTTGATTCTGCCGGACTTTTCCTACATCGAGGACCGCCTCGACGACGTCGTCGGCGTGGTCCTGACGCACGGGCACGAGGACCACATCGGCGCGGTGCCGTACCTGCTGCGGATCCGCCAGGACATCCCGCTGATCGGCTCCCAGCTGACCCTGGCGCTGGTGGAGGCCAAGCTGGCCGAGCACCGGATCAAGCCCTACACCCTGACCGTGGCCGAGGGGCAGGTCGAGCGGTTCGGCCCGTTCGAGTGCGAATTCGTGGCGGTCAACCACTCGATCCCGGACGCGCTGGCGGTCTTCATCCGGACCGCGGCCGGCAACGTGCTGCATACCGGCGACTTCAAGATGGACCAGCTGCCGCTGGACGGGCGGATCACGGACCTGCGCGCCTTCGCCCGGCTGGGGGAGGAGGGCGTGGACCTGTTCATGCCGGACTCCACCAACGCCGACGTGCCCGGGTTCACCACGGCCGAGAAGGAAATCGGCCCGGTGCTCGAACACCTGTTCGGCCAGGTCGAAAAGCGCATCATCGTCGCGTCCTTCTCCTCGCACATCCACCGCGTGCAGCAGGTGCTCGACGCCGCCGCCGCCCACGGCCGGCACGTGGCGTTCGTGGGCCGGTCGATGGTGCGCAACATGGGCATCGCCGCCAAGCTCGGCTACCTCGACGTGCCCGAGGGCATCCTGGTGGACCTGAAGAACGTCGAAGACTTCCCGGACGACCGGATCGTGCTGATGTCCACCGGGTCCCAGGGCGAGCCCATGGCGGCGCTGTCCCGGATGGCCAACGGGGACCACCGGGTCAAGGTCGGCGCCGGGGACACCGTGATCCTGGCCTCCTCGCTCATCCCCGGCAACGAGAACGCGGTGTTCCGGGTGATCAACGGCCTGCTCAAGCTCGGCGCCGAGGTGATCCACAAGGGCAACGCCAAGGTGCATGTCTCCGGCCATGCCGCCGCCGGCGAGCTGCTCTACTGCTACAACATCATCCGGCCGAAGAACGTGATGCCGGTGCACGGGGAGACCCGGCACCTGATCGCCAACGGCAAGCTGGCGCGGGCCACCGGCATTCCGGAGGAGAACGTGCTGCTGGCCGACGGCGGCACCGTCGTCGACGTCGCCGGCGGCACGGCCCGCATCGTCGGGCAGGTCGAATGCGGCTTCGTCTACGTGGATGGCTCCAGCATCGGCGAGATTACCGACGCCGACCTGAAGGACCGTCGGATCCTGGGCGAGGAAGGCTTTATCTCCGTCATCACGGTGGTCAACCGCAGCACCGGCAAGATCGTCTCCGGACCGGAGATCCACGCCCGCGGCTTCGCCGAGGACGATGCGGTGTTCGACGACATTACGCCCCGGATCATTGCCGCGCTGGAAGAGGCCGTGGTGAGCAACAAGGACCACACCACCTACCAGCTGCAGCAGTCCGTGCGGCGCGTGATCGGGACCTGGGTGAACCGCCGCTACCGGCGCCGGCCGATGATCGTGCCGGTCGTCCTGGAAGCCTAGGCGCCAGCCGCCGGAGTGCCGTTCCGCCGGAACCCTTCTATACTGGCGAAGTGGCAATGTCGCTGCTCTTCGGTGCCGTGACTTCCAGCGCCCTGGTGCTGGGCGCACTGATCGGGGTCCGCTTCGAACTGCCCAAGCGCGTCCTGGCGATCATCCTGTCCTTCGCGGCCGGTGCCTTGATCACCGCCCTGACGTTCGAGCTGTTCGAGGACGCCTACCAGCGCGGCGGCATTTGGCGCGCAGCGGTCGGCCTGTTCGTCGGCGCGGTGGTGTTCACGACCTTGAGCGCGCTGCTCGATCGGTGGGCGCAGGCCGGGTCGAACCCGGTTCCGGCGGACGAGTACCGGGGCAGCCCCAAGCTTGACACCGACGCCGCCGCCGCCGGGCGTGCGCCGGCGCCGCCGTCCACCCGGGGCGCGGCGGGCCTCGCCCTGGTGGCCGCCGCCACGCTTGACGGTGTACCGGAGAACCTGGCACTGGGCGTCTCGCTGGGGGAGGGGACCGGCGGGCTGGCCCTGCTGGCCGCGATCTTCGTCTCCAACCTGCCCGAGGCCCTGGTCGGGGCAGCCTCGATGCGCAGCCAGGGCATGTCCACGCCCGCCACCATCGGACTCTGGGGCGTGTGTTCAGTACTGCTGGTCGTCGCCGTGGTGGTTGGCGCCGGACCGCTGTCCGGCAGCGACCCCGAGGCAATCTCGTTGCCGTTGGCCTTCGCGGCCGGCGCGGTGATCGCCGCACTGGCCGACACCCTGATGCCGGAGGCGTACGAACACGGCGGGCCGGCGGTCGCCCTGAGCACCGCGGCGGGGTTCGTGCTCTCGTTCCTGCTGTCCCTCGCGTGAGGGGCCAACGCCACGGGCCCGGCGGCGAGGTCCCCCAGTTGAGTCCGGTTTGCAGGTAACCTTGCCGATATGGCGACTCGTACTTCCCCTGCCCGAAACGGCAACCAGCAGTCGCGCGGCAAGTCATCGGCCGCCTCCGGGCGTGCCTCCTCGGGGCGCGGAAAGGCGACGTCCACCAAGGCCATGCAACTGCCCGCCTCGGAGCGGGCGGGGCTGCTGCCGCGGATGATCCACGGGACCTGGATGGGCGTGGCCCGGCTGGTGGCAGCCGGGGTCCGCAAACTGGGCCCGGATGTGCATCCGGAGTACGAACTGCGCCGCGACGGCACCGGCCTGTTCCTGCTGCTGGTGGCCGCGATGGTGGCCGCCGTCGAGTGGTGGGGCCTCAGCGGCGGCTTTGCCGGCGCCGTGCACGCCGTCTTCGGCGGGACCTTCGGCTGGATGGCCCTGATCCTGCCCGTCTGCCTGGCCGGCTTCGCCCTGCGCCTGTTCCGGGCCCCGGAGCAGATTGCGGCCAACAACCGGATCGCCGTCGGCCTGGGCCTGGGCATGCTCTCGGGCACCGGGCTGGCACACGTCATCGGCGGCGAGCCGGCGCTGGCCGACGGGCTGGACCGGCTGTGGCAGGCCGGCGGCATGGTCGGCTTCCTGGCTGCCGGGCCGCTGGCCGGGATCCACCCGCTAATTCCGGTGGGGGTCTACGCCCTGCTGGCCTTCGTCAGCGTGCTGATCGTCACCGCCACCCCGTTCCGCCACATTCCGCTGCGGCTGCGGGCCCTGTACGAGCACCTGATGGGCCAGGACCTGCGCGACAGCGCCGACCCGGACGCCCACGACCAGAGCTACCTGTACGAGCACGACACTCCGGCGGCTCCGCCGAAGAAGAAGCGCCGCCGCTTCGGCAAGGACAAGGACGCGGAGCCGGTGCCCGAGGACGAGGGCTTCCACGTTACCGAGGCGTTCGAAACCCCGGTCATCGAGCCGGACCCGGAGGACGCGCCGGCCCAGGCACCGGCGGCGCCCAAGGTGCCGCCGGGCGTGCGCCGCCCCACCCGCGCCGAGCTCGAGGTCGAGAAGCTCAGGCGCGAACAGGGCCTCATGCCCGGCAACGCTGTGTCCGGCGGTACCGTGTCCGAAGGCGCCACCGAGGCGATCCCGGTGCTGCCCGAGCCGGCGACTGCCGTCGTGCCCATGCTGCACCGGGCCCCGGAGCCGCCGGCCACTCCGATCCCGCAGCGCACCGAGCAGCTTCAGCTCTCCGGGGACGTGGCCTACACGCTGCCCTCCTCGGACTTCCTGGTGGCCGGGCCGCCGGCGAAGGAGCGCTCGGAAGCCAACGACATCGTGGTCGCGGCCCTGACCGAGACGCTGGACCAGTTCAACGTGGATGCCAAGGTCACCGGCTTCTCCCGCGGCCCGACCGTGACCCGCTACGAGATCGAACTCTCGCCGGGCACCAAGGTGGAGCGGGTCACGGCGCTGTCCAAGAACATCGCCTACGCCGTCGCCAGTTCCGACGTGCGCATCCTCAGCCCGATCCCGGGCAAGTCCGCGATCGGCATCGAGATCCCGAACACGGACCGCGAGACCGTCTCGCTGGGCGACGTGCTGCGCTCGAACAATGCCCGCAAGACCGACCATCCGATGGTCATGGGGGTGGGCAAGGACGTCGAGGGCGGCTTCGTGGTGGCCAACCTGGCCAAGATGCCGCACCTGCTGGTGGCCGGCGCCACCGGTGCCGGCAAGTCCTCCTTCGTGAACTCGATGATCACCTCGATCCTGATGCGCGCGACCCCGGACGAGGTGCGCATGGTCATGGTGGACCCCAAGCGCGTGGAACTGACCGCTTACGAGGGCGTGCCGCACCTGATCACCCCGATCATCACCAACCCAAAGAAGGCCGCCGAGGCGCTGCAGTGGGTGGTCCGGGAGATGGACACCCGCTACGACGACCTGGCGAACTTCGGTTTCAAGCACATCGACGACTTCAACAAGGCCGTGCGCAACGGCAAGGTGCAGCCGCCGGCCGGCTCCCAGCGGGTCATGAAGCCCTACCCGTACCTGCTGGTGATCGTGGACGAACTGGCAGACCTGATGATGGTCGCCCCGCGCGACGTCGAAGACTCGATCGTGCGCATCACCCAGCTGGCCCGCGCCGCAGGCATCCACCTGGTGCTGGCCACGCAGCGCCCGTCGGTGGACGTGGTCACCGGCCTGATCAAGGCGAACGTACCCTCGCGCATGGCGTTCGCCACCTCCTCGGTCACCGACTCCCGGGTGGTGCTGGACCAGCCGGGCGCCGAGAAGCTGATCGGCCAGGGCGACGCGTTGTTCCTGCCGATGGGCGCATCCAAGCCGATGCGCGTGCAGGGTGCCTGGGTCTCCGAGTCCGAGATCCACCAGGTCGTCGAGCACGTCAAGGCCCAGCTGCAGGCGGACTACCGCGAGGACGTGGCCGTCGAGGCGCCCAAGAAGCAGATCGACGACGACATCGGAGACGACTTGGACGTGCTGCTGCAGGCCACCGAACTGGTGGTCACCACACAGTTCGGTTCCACCTCCATGCTCCAGCGCAAGCTGCGCGTGGGCTTCGCCAAGGCCGGCCGGCTCATGGACCTGCTCGAATCGCGCGGGGTGGTCGGTCCGTCCGAGGGCTCGAAGGCGCGCGACGTACTGGTCAAGCCGGACGACCTCGCTGCCACGCTGGCGGCCATCCGCGGCGACGAACCCCCGGCAGCCGGTGCGGCCGATCCGGTGGCCGAGGCGCTGGCGGACAATGCCAACGCCAACCACGGCCTAAACGCTCCGGCGGATCTGGTGGCCCGGGACCTGGATTCCCGGCCCCAGGCGGTGGATTATTACGACGACGACCAGGACTCCGGCTCCGAAGATGCCTGGAGCCTCACCGGCCGGTAGCCGGGGTAGCGCGGTGCCCGGCCCGGGGCCGGCCGGCCCCACCCGGTAGCCTTGGGAGGTGAGTAAACCCGTGTCCCGTCCCGTACCCTTGCTGAATACCGCCAATGTCCTGACCACGCTGCGCATCGTCATGGTGCCCTTCTTCATCTGGTTCATGGTGGCGGACGCCGGGACCCACGGTTTGTTCCGCTGGCTGGCGGTGGCTGTCTTCGCGGCGGCCATCTACACCGACAAGCTGGACGGTGACATCGCGCGGAGCCGCGGGCTCGTCACCAATTTCGGCAAGATCGCGGATCCGATCGCGGACAAGCTGCTGATCGGCTCGGCACTGATCCTGCTCTCTGCCCTGGGGGAACTGCCGTGGTGGGTGACAATCCTCATCCTCGCCCGCGAACTGGGCATCACGCTGCTGCGATTCGTGGTGATCAGGTACGGCGTCATGCCGGCCTCGCGCGGAGGCAAGCTGAAGACGGTGTTGCAGACGCTGGCAATCTTCCTGTACCTGATGCCGCTGGGCAGCTTGCTGGGCGGCGGCTATGCGGCCGCAGCCTTCGCCGTCATGATGCTGGCGGTGCTGGTCACCGTTGTCACCGGCGTGGATTATGTAGCCAAGGCCTGGCGCCTTCGTACCGCCGGCCGCTGACAGGAAGGGGTAATTCATGCCATTGAACGCAGCAGCCGAGGAAGTGGTGCTGGCGGCCATCGCCAAGGGGCTCACGCTGGCCACGGCGGAATCGTTGACCGCAGGCATGGTGGCATCGTCCCTGGCCAGCGTCCCGGGAGCCTCGGCCACGCTCCAGGGCGGAATCGTTTCGTACCAGAATGAGGCCAAGTCCTCGCTGCTGGGCGTCGATGCGGACCTGCTGGAACGCAACGGCGCCGTGGACGCCGACGTCGCCCGCCAGATGGCGGCCGGTGCCCGCCGTGCCTTGCACGCCGACGTCGGTATCTCCACCACCGGGGCCGCCGGTCCCGAACCGCACGGCGGCAAAGCCGTCGGCACCGTGTTCGTGGGGATCGCGACCGCGGCCGGCAGCCGCGCCGTCGAGTTCCGGTTCGACGGCGACC
>NZ_JBHTML010000111.1:0-13648 GCF_042679445.1 Arthrobacter sp. GCM10027362 | reverse complement strand
CCGCGGCCGGGCAGTACCTGGTGGTGCTGGGCGCGGCGCTGCTGCTCTCGGTGCCCACCGTACTGCTCATCGCCCCGGGCCTGGCCGGTTAGGGCCCGTCCGCGGGCCGGCAGCGGACCGGCAGCGGACCGGCAGCGGACCGGCAGCGGACCGGTAGCGGACCGGTAGAATTGACCGGTCATGCATTGTTCCTACTTCGAGGCCGGCCGCTGCCGCTCCTGCACACAGCTCGACCGCCCCTACGCCGAACAGCTGGCCGCGAAGCAGCTGCACTGCCGCAATCTCCTCGCCGGCCACCCGGACCTGCAGTGGCTGCCGCCGGTGGCCAGCGCCGAATCGGGCTTCCGCAACAAGGCCAAGATGGTGGTCGGCGGAACGGCCCGGAACCCGACGATCGGCATCCTCGACGACCAGGGCCGGGGCGTGGACCTGAGCCAATGTGCTCTGTGCACGCCCGGACTGCAGGCCGGCTTCCCCGTGCTCGCCGCGTTCGTCAAGCAGGCCCGGCTCACGCCCTACGACGTTCCGCGGCGCAGCGGCGAGCTCAAGTACCTGATCGTGACCGAATCCCCGGACGGCAGGCTGATGCTGCGCCTGGTGCTGCGCTCCGAGAAGCTGGTCGGGCGCATCCGCCGCCACCTGCCCGCGCTGCTGCAGGCGTTGCCGCAGCTGGAGGTCGTCTCGGTCAACCTGCACCCCGAACACAAGGCGGTGGTGGAAGGCGAGCGCGAGATCCTGCTCACCGACCAGGCGACGCTGCGGATGCGTGTCAACGGCATCGACCTTCACCTGCGTCCGCAGAGCTTCTTCCAGACCAATACCGCAATCGCCGCGGCGCTGTACCGCCAGGGCCGCGCGTGGGTCGACGAGCTGGCGCCGGCATCGGTCTGGGACCTGTACTGCGGCGTCGGCGGCTTTGCCCTGCACTGCGCCGCCGAATGCCGGGATGTTGTCGGCATCGAGACCAGCCGGGAAGCCGTTGCCAGCGCCGAACTGAGCAGCCGGCAGGCCGGCCTGCACCGGGTGCGCTTCCAGGCCGGCGATGCCGCGGCCTTCGCCGCCGCGGCGGATCGGGCACCCGACCTGGTGATCGTCAATCCGCCGCGGCGGGGCATCGGCCGCGGGCTGTGCGGCTGGCTGGAATCGTCCTCCGTGCAGCACGTGGTCTATTCCAGTTGCAATGCCGCCTCCCTGGCCCGCGACCTCGCGGCGATGCCCTCGTTCACCGTGCGGCGCGCCCGGCTGCTGGACATGTTCCCGCAGACCGCCCACTACGAAGTCATGGTCCTGCTCGAACGCGCCTAGGGCGCGCCGGCCAGCCGGACCGGCTACGCGTCGATCCGCTCGCGGTCCAGCATGCTGGCACCGGCGATGATGAACTCCTTGCGCGGGGCAACGTCCGAGCCCATCAGCAGGTCGAAGGCGCGCTCGGCTGCCTCGGCATCCTCGATCCGCACCCGGCGCAGCGTGCGGTGGCGCGGCTCCATCGTGGTCTCCGCCAGCTGGTCCGCGTCCATCTCGCCCAGTCCCTTGTAGCGCTGGATCGGCTCCTTGTACTTGCGCCCGTCCTTCTCCAGCGTGGCCAGCAGCTGCACCAGCTCGCTGTCGGAGTAGGTGTAGACCATCTCGTTGGCCTTGGCACCGGGGTTGACCACCTCCACCCGGTGCAGCGGCGGCACGGCCGCGTACACCCGGCCGGCCTCGACCATGGGCCGCATGTACCGGAAGAACAGCGTCAGCAGCAGCGTGCGGATGTGCGCGCCGTCCACGTCCGCGTCCGTCATCAGGATCACCTTGCCGTAGCGGGCCGCGTCCAGCTGGAAACTGCGCCCGGAACCGGCACCGACCACCTGGATGATGGCGGCGCATTCGGCGTTGGAGAGCATGTCCCCCACGGACGCCTTCTGCACGTTCAGGATCTTGCCGCGGATCGGCAGCAGCGCCTGGTTCTCCGAGGAGCGGGCCAGCCGCGCGGTGCCGAGTGCGCTGTCGCCCTCCACGATGAACAGCTCGGAACGCTCCACGTTGTCGGTCCGGCAGTCCAGCAGCTTGGCCGGCATGGACGAGGTCTCCAGCGCATTCTTCCGCCGCTGCGTCTCCTTGTGCACCCGCGCGGAGATGCGGGACTTCATCTCGTTGACGACCTTCTCCAGCAGCAGCGCCGACTGGGCCTTGTCGGCGCGGGCCGTGGAGTTCAGCTTCGCGGTGATCTCCTTCTCCACCACCCGGGAGACGATCCCGCGCACGGCCGAGGTGCCCAGGATCTCCTTGGTCTGGCCCTCGAACTGCGGCTCGGCCAGGCGGACGGTGAGCACGGCGGTCAGCCCTGCGAACACGTCGTCCTTCTCGATCTTGTCATTGCCGGCCTTCAGCTTGCGCGCGTTGGCCTCGATGACCTTGCGGAAGGACTTGAGCAGCGCCTGCTCGAAGCCGCTCTGGTGGGTGCCGCCCTTGGGCGTGGCGATGATGTTCACGAAGCTGCGCACGGTGGTGTCGTAGCCGATGCCCCAGCGCAGCGCCACGTCCACCTCGCAGTGGCGCTCCACCTCGGCGATCCGGCTGTGCCCGTTCCCGTCCAGCACGGGCACGGTCTCCTTGAACTTGCCCGCGCCGTGGATGCGCCACACATCGGTGACCGCGGTGTCGGCAGCGAGGAACTCCACGAACTCGGAGATGCCGCCGTCGTGGTGGAAGACCTCCTCCACCGGCCCGTCCTCGCCCGGGGTGCCGGGCAGCCGGCGCTCGTCCCGCAGGGTCAGGCGCAGCCCCGGGACCAGGAACGAGGTCTGCCGGGCACGCGCCTGCAGTTCCTCGTAGGAGAACTTCGCATCCGGGGTGAAGATCTGCCGGTCCGCCCAGTACCGGATCCGGGTGCCGGTCACCCCGCGCTTGGCCTTGCCGACGACGGCGAGCTTGGAACTGTCCAGGAAGGGCTCGAAGGGGGCCTCCGGGCTCGGGGTCTTGCCGGTGTCGGCGAAATTGCCGGGTTCGCCCCGGCGGAAGCACATCTGATAGGTCTTCCCGCCCCGGTCCACCTGCACGTCCAGCCGGGCAGACAACGCGTTGACCACGCTCGCGCCCACGCCGTGCAGGCCGCCCGAGGCGGTGTAGGAGCCGCCGCCGAACTTGCCGCCGGCGTGCAGCTTGGTGAACACGACCTCGACGCCGCTCAGGCCGGTCTTCGGCTCGACGTCGACGGGGATGCCGCGGCCGTCGTCGTGGATCTCCACCGAACCGTCCGAGTGCAGGATGATCCTGATGTTCTGTCCGAAACCGGCCAGCGCCTCGTCGACCGAATTGTCGATGATTTCCCACAGGCAGTGCATCAGGCCGCGCGAGTCCGTGGACCCGATGTACATGCCCGGCCGCTTGCGCACTGCCTCCAGGCCTTCCAGAACGGACAGGTGCCGGGCAGTGTAGTCGGAACTCGGTGGCGTCACAGGTAAAGCTACTCCTTGTACGGGGTGCGGGGATCGCACGGGCAGATCCCGGGGCCGGCTATTTGGGACAACCGGCCATTACTAGGCTAGTCCCCCTTGGCCCGTACGAACGCACAGACAGCCGAGCGCGTCGGTCACAACCGGGTCGGCGCCGGCTGCCGGAGCAAGGCAGCGAGTACGCGGAGAGCGAAAGTGGGCCCGGAAGATGAAAAAATCCGGCGCCCGGATGGTTATATAGGCGTAACGCACTTGAAGGAGGTCGCCATGACAACAGCAGTAGCCACCCGTGAATTGACCGCGATGGACCGTTGCGATCGCTGCGGCGCACAGGCCTACGTGCGCGTTGTGCTGTCCTCCTCCGGGGGAGAACTGCTCTTCTGCGCCCACCACGCCCGCCAGCACGAAGCGCAGTTGCGCCCGATCGCCGCCGAATGGCAGGACGAGACCGGCCGGCTTCAGGAGAAGTCCCCCGCGCTGGCCGACGATTAGGGACCGATTAGGGACCGGGGTCCCATCCCGGGGAAAAACCGCATATCGAGTACAAGAGGAGGGGACCGGACATCCGGTCCCCTCCTCTTGTGTGTTCCCTCTTGCGTGTGTTCCGGGCCTGCCGGCACGCAAAAGGCGGTGCCCCCTTCCCCGTCCCGGAAAGGGGGCACCGCCTGCAGTCCGGGTCCGCGGCCGCCGCCGGGACCGCCGGCCTGCCTAGTCCAGGTAGTCGCGCAGGACCTGCGAGCGCGAGGGGTGGCGCAGCTTGGACATGGTCTTGGATTCGATCTGGCGGATGCGTTCGCGGGTCACACCGTAGACCTTGCCGATTTCGTCTAAAGTCTTCGGCTGGCCGTCGGTGAGCCCGAAGCGCATGGCGACCACGCCGGCCTCGCGCTCGGACAGGGTATCCAGCACCGAGTGCAGCTGTTCCTGCAGCAGGGTGAAGCTGACCGCATCCGCCGGCACCACGGCCTCGGAGTCTTCGATCAGGTCGCCGAACTCCGAGTCGCCGTCCTCGCCCAGCGGGGTGTGCAGCGAGATCGGCTCGCGGCCGTACTTCTGGACCTCCACGACCTTTTCCGGGGTCATGTCCAGTTCGAGGGCCAGCTCCTCGGGGGTGGGTTCGCGGCCCAGGTCCTGGAGCATCTGGCGCTGGACGCGGGCGAGCTTGTTGATGACCTCGACCATGTGCACCGGGATGCGGATGGTGCGGGCCTGGTCCGCCATGGCCCGGGTGATGGCCTGGCGGATCCACCAGGTGGCGTAGGTGGAGAACTTGAAGCCCTTGGTGTAGTCGAACTTCTCGACCGCGCGGATCAGGCCCAGGTTGCCCTCCTGGATCAGGTCCAGGAAGAGCATGCCGCGGCCGGTGTAGCGCTTGGCCAGCGAGACGACCAGGCGCAGGTTGGCCTCGAGCAGGTGGTTCTTGGCGCGCTTGCCCTCGTGGACGATCTGCTCCAGGTCCCGGCGCAGGCGCGTGTCCATGGACCCGTCGTCCTTGGCCAGCTTCTCCTCGGCGAACAGGCCCGCCTCGATCTTCAGGGCCAGGTCCACCTCCTGCTCGGCGTTGAGCAGGGCGACCTTGCCGATCTGCTTCAGGTAGTCCTTGACCGGGTCCGCGGTGGCGCCGGCGGAAACCACCTGCTGGGCGGGAGCATCGTCGTCGTCGGCATCCGAGTACACGAAGCCGGTGCCGGTTTCGGAGGCCTTCTTCGCCGGAGCTTCCTCGGTATCGGTGTCCTCGACGACTTCGACTTCCTCGACCTCGCTCAGGTCCGGCTCGACGTCCAGATTCTCGTCTTCGAGCTCATCGATCTCCTCTTCCGCTTCGGCTTCGGCGGGTTTGGCCGGGCCCTTCTTGGCGGCAGCGGCACCGGGCTTGCGCCCGCGGCGCTTCGGTGCTTCCTCCGGCCCCGCGGCCTTGCGGCCCTTGGATCCGGACCGGGCAGCGGTCTGCTTGGCGCCCGCGGTCTTGGTCGACGACGTTGTCGCAGAGGTCGCAGTCTCTTCGGCAGGAGCTGCTGCAGTCTTCTTGTCGGGTGACACAGAGAACCTTTCATACGGCGTTCTGTGGAGCTACCTGCGGGCAACACCACTATGACCCTGTCAAGTCCGTGTATTGATTCAAGATCGATCCGCGGACGCAGGGCCTGCAAAGCAGAACCTGTGCCGCGGTACTGGTATTCCCGGATCAGTGAAGACTGCTGGGAATACTATCTGAAACACGAACCCGACCGGGTCTCGGTTCCCATTGTCTCATGATTTCCCAGCCGGCGTGAAAGAAGGCGTCCGCCGGTCCCGCACCCACAACCCGGCGGTGCCGCAGTCCGGCCCCCGGGTCCGCCTCCGCGCCGCCGCGTCCGCGCAGGTCCGCCTCCCCTGCCCGGCAGGCACGGTCAGGCCGCCCGCGGAGCCGTGCCGGGCCATGCCGTGTCCGGGTCGAAGGACCATTCGGGCAACACCCCGCTGGCCAGCAGCCCGTGGATCAGGACGGCCAGCCGGTAGTCCGCACATTCGCCCAGCACCGCGTCGACCATGGACTGGGCCCTCGACCCGCGGGCGCGTGCCCACTCCAGCCAGGCCAGGATGGTCCCGCAGGCTGCCCTGGGCGTGGCCTCGGCCGCGGTGTAGAGGGAGGCAAGCAGCTTCGCCGCCGCGTCCACCCGGCCCCAGTCCGGCGGGGAGGCGGTGCTGCCGGTCAGGATCCGGGCAAAGCCGCTGCCATATTCCCCCGGGGACCGGTCCGGTTCCCATTCCGGCAGGCCGGTCCCCGTCCCGGCGGGAAAGCCCGTCCCGGGACGGGGCGCGGTGAGCAGGCCGCTGCCGAGGGCACCGCCGTAGGCGGCATCGAAGCCGAGGCAGACCTGGACCACCAGCGCATCACGGACGCCCGTGCATTCCAGGCTGGCCAGCAGGAACGCCGCCATGTCCTGTTCCGGCAGGCCGCCGCCGGTGACTTCCCGCTCCCAGCAGCCCAAGGTCCGCCGGAAGGTGTCAGGGTGGGTCCAATTGCCGGTGAAATTGCCGGCGAATTCAGCAACCCCGGTGCGCAGCCGTTCCCGGTCCCAGCCCGGCACGGCTTCCGGCAGGCCGAGAGCCGCCTCCGGGCTTGCCGCCACCTGGCTTCCCCGGTAGATCATCTCGGCGTTCAGCACGCTTTCGGCAATCCGGTCCGTGCTGTGGCCCGGGTCCGGGCAGCATTGCGGATCCGTGCAGTACAGGCCGCGCCAGTGGCGTGGGCCGACCACCCAGCCGTCCCGCACCGGCAGCCCTGCCCGGGCCAGGCCGGCGAGCAGGTGGTGCGCGAGGACTGCGTAGGCCGGAGGGGTGCCGTCCCATCCGGCGGCCGTGTAGATGACCAGCAGCGAGCTGTCAGCGGCCCGGTGCCTGCGCAGGTAGCCGGCCGCGGCGTCCGCGAAGCCGGTGAGGGTGTCCGCGTCCCGGTGCCGCGGCAGGTCCAGCCGGAGGGTGGCGCCCAGGCGGCGGCCGGTCAGGGAAATCAGCACGGCGCTTTCGGCCGGAACAAAGCCCAGCGCATGCGGAATGTAGCCGAGGATGTCCTGGGCCTGTTTGGCCTTGAACGGGTCCGGTGGCGGCGCGGGTTCCGGGTCAAGAGGTGTGGTGTCCATGCACCGAGTCTGGATGCGGCGGCCTGTCCGGGTCAGGGCGCTATGCCCCGTTGTGCACGCATTCGGCACCGGGGCCGCCTGTGGAGGACTGGACGGCAAAGGTCCGGTCAGCCGCGGACGCCCGGGTCCCCCGTGTCTTTCGCGCGGCTCGGCGGCTCCGGCCGGCGCTGCGTTCGCGCGGTGCGCGAACGGCGCAGCAGCACCTTATGGAGCGGCTGGACCATCACGCCCTGCTCGGCCAATTGCGTGCGCACCTGCCGCCTGGTGGCCAGCAGCGCCGCGGCACCCCCGGCCAGGAACACGAACTGCAGGCACAAGGCCAGTTTGAAGGACTCCAGCGCATACAGCTGGCCGCCGGAGAAGCCGCTGGCCTTGAGTGCGTCCAGAATGAGGCCGATGCCGAACATCACCAGCAGCGCCGAGACGAACCCGCCCACGTTCACAATGCCGGTGGCCGTGCCCACCCGGCTGACCGGGTTGAAGGTCCGGGCGAAATCAAAGGCGATCATCGAGCCGGGCCCGCCCACCGCGAGCACCACCACCAGCAGCACCAGCAGCCACAGCGGCGCACGTCCCGGGTACAGGATGACGGCCAGCCACACCGCTGCCGTGGCAGCCGTAATCAGCAGCACCATGTTGGAGCGGCGCATCGGATGGCGGGAGACGAACGTACCCACGAACGGCCCGCACGCCAGCGCCACCACCACGAACAGCGTCATCAGGGCCGAAGCCGCGGCCGGGTCCAGGCCCTGCGCCGAGGCCAGGAACGGGTAACCCCAGGCCAGCACGAAGACATTGCCCGCGAACTGGACGGTAAAGTGCGACCACAGCCCCAGCCGGGTGCCCGGCTGCTTCCAGGCTCCGGACAGGGACTGTCCGGTCTGCCGCAGCGTCGGCGGCACCGGCCGCACGACGCCGTCCGGCACGTCGCGGACGACGGCGGCGGCCAGCACCGCGGCCAGGACGGACAGCCCGGCGGCGGCGAGGAACGCGCTCGTCCACCCATTCAGGCGCAGCAGGGCGACGAACGGAATGGCACTGACGATCTGGCCCAGCATGCCCAGTATGCCGGTCAGCTGGGTCAGCAGCGGGATGCGCAACGGACGGAACCAGGTCGGCAGCAGGCGCATCACGGAGACAAACGTCATGGCATCGCCGGCCCCCACCAGCAGGCGCCCTACCAGCCCCTCGGGCACCGAGGCGGCAAAAGCCAGCTGCGCCTGGCCCAGGCACATCAGTATTGCGCCGCCGGCGATCATGGCGCGGGAGCCGAACCTGTCCACCAGCAGGCCCACGGGCACCTGGAGGCCGGCGTAGACCAGGAGCTGGACCACGGTGAAGGCGGACAGGGCCGCGGCCGAAGCGTCGAACCGTTCGGTTGCGGCCAGGCCGGCTACGCCGAAGGACGTCCGCTGCGTGATGGCGACCAGATACGCGAAAACTGCGATTCCCCAAATCAACCATGCACGCCGCGTATCCATGTCCCTCATTATCGGCAGGGGTACGAGGGGGACGCTAATCCCCCACGCCGGGCAGCCCGTCCTGGCGCGGCGGCTGGGCTGCCAGGTAGGCCTCCACGGCGGCGCCGAGTTCGTCGGCGTCCGCCAGCTCGTCGTTTTCCTTGGTCAGCAGCGAGCGGCGGGACGTGTGCTCCGCATGCTCGTCGTAGCGCTGTTCCAGCTTGCCGACAATGCGCGCCACCTCCGCCGAATCCCTGACCTGTTCGGCGATCTGCACCCCGACATCGCGGCCGGTTTCCCGCAGCCGGTCGGTCGGCAGCACCAGCGAGGTCGCCGCGCCAAGGTATTCCAAGGCCGCGACGGCGGCCTGCGGATAGACCGAATCCGCCAGGTAGTGCGGCACGTGCACCGAATAGCCGACGACGTCGCGCCCGGCCTCCATCAGGCGCACCTCCAGCAGGGGTGCGACGGCGGCCTGCAGTTCCGCCGTCGGCTTCCAGGAGGTGATTCCCTCGATCAGGTCCTGGCGGTTGCCGTGCGCGGTGACGCCGACCGGCCGGGTATGGGGCACCGGCAGCGGCAGGGACTGGATCCAGGCCACCAGCCGCACGTCGAGGCGCTCCACCAGACGCAGCACCGCACGGCAGAACCGCTCCCATTGGTAGTCGGGCTCAGCCCCGGTCAGCAGCAGGAAGGACCTGCCCAGGCCGTCGCGCAGCCGGTACAGCTCGATGGCCGGTGCCTGGTAGTCCGCAAAATGGTCCCCGGCAAAGGCGATGCGCGGCCGGTTGCCGCGGTAGTCCACCAGCTGGTCCGCATCGAACCGCGCCACGCGCTCGGACTCGAGCTGGTCCAGCAGCTCGCTGCGGATTTGCGAAACCACGTGGCCGGCCTCGGCAACGCCGGTGAACCCCACGATCATGTCCAGCCCGCGCAGCTCCTCCGCATCGATGAGCCGGTGGTTCGTACTGACCAGGGATTGGGGGTCCAGCATCACTTTCTCCATTCCGGCAGCCGCGCCGGCACCGTGGGTGCCGGCGCGGCTGCGATGACGATATCCGTTTTGCGCATAGCGCGCAGCGGATCGAAATAATTCCGAAGCAACTTCGGCGGCACTACTGTAGACACAACGTTATTGCTCGGCATCCGCCCGCGCCCGGCAGCGTCCGCCAGCCGGACGGCACCGTGACGTCGGCAGGAAGACCGTGACGTTGGCAGGAAGTACGCCAAGCGATGTACATGAATGACGCGAAGTGAGGACAGATCTGCGTGGCCACAACCCCCGAGCTCAAAATCAGTGCCGCCAAGGACGGGAAGGCCCGCGCCGACGCGCTGGTGGTCGGGGTGGCCGAGGGGCCCGACGGCCCGGTCCTGCTGAAGACCCCGCTGGCGGCTGCATCCGCCAAGGCGCTGAATGACTCGCTCGGTGCCCTAGGCATCACCGGCGCCCGGGACGAAGTACACCGCCTGCCGGGCCTGCCCGAACTCAATGCGGACGTCCTGGTCCTGACCGGACTGGGCAAGGCCGCGGCCAACGGATCCGCCGGCACCGAGGACCTGCGCCGGGCCGCCGAGTCGGCGGTGCGGCAGCTCGCGGGCCTGCCCCGGGTGACACTGGCCCTGCCGGCGGCCAGCGTGGAGGCGGTCGCCGCCGTAGCCGAAGGGGCAGCGCTCGGTGCCTATGCGTTCAACGAACACCGCAGCCGCACGGCCGCCAAGGACCGTCCGGCGGTCCGGGAAGTGACCATCCTCACCCCCGCGGCCGCAGAGAAGTCCCTGGCCGCGGCGCTGGAGCGTGCCCGGATCGTCGGCCGGGCCGTCAACGCCACCCGCACCTTGGTGAACCAGCCGCCCAGCCACCTGTACCCGGAGACCTTTGCCGCCGCGGCCAGGGAGCTGGCCGGAAACCTCCAGGTGAAAATCACCGTGCTGGACGAAAAGCGGCTGGAAAAGGACGGTTACGGCGGGCTGACCGGCGTCGGCAAGGGCTCCACCCGGCCGCCGCGCCTGGTCAAGCTCGAATACGCCCCCGCCCGCCCCAAGGCCAGGCTCGCCTTCGTCGGCAAGGGCATCACCTTCGACTCCGGCGGCCTGTCGCTGAAGCCGGCCACCGGCATGGTGACCATGAAGTGCGACATGGCCGGGGCCGCCGTCGTGCTCAATACCATCCTGGCCATTGCCGAACTGGGCCTGCCGGTGAAGGCCACCGGCTGGCTCTGCCTGGCCGAGAACATGCCGTCGGGAACTGCCCAGCGGCCCTCGGACGTGCTGACCGTCTATGGCGGCAAGACCGTGGAGGTGCTCAATACCGACGCCGAGGGCCGGCTGGTCATGGCCGACGGGCTGGCCGCGGCCAGCGAAGAGGAGCCGGACGTGCTGATCGATGTTGCCACCCTGACCGGGGCGCAGATGGTGGCCCTGGGCAGCCGGGTGGGCGCGGTGATGGGCGACGACGGCGTGCGGGATGCGGTCAAGGCGGCCGCGGACCGTGCCGGAGAGCTGTTCTGGCCCATGCCGCTGCCTGAGGAATTGCGCCCGAGCCTGGACTCCCTGGTCGCCGACCTGGCCAATATGGGCGAAAAATTCGGCGGCATGATGACTGCGGCCCTCTTCCTGCGCGAATTCGTGGGCGAGGCCCACGGCGAGCGGATTCCCTGGGCCCACCTGGACATCGCCGGGCCCGCCTTCAACGAAGGTGCGGCCTACGGCTACACCCCCAAGGAGGGCACCGGGATGGCGGTGCGGACGCTGCTGGCGTACGCGGAGGACGTCGTGGCCAGGGCCCGCTGAGCCAATGGCGTGAATCCGGGCACATTCGAGCCCCGGACCGCCTTAACCAAGTAGATGATAGAGAGAAGGTAGGGCTAAGGTGATCAGTTAGCATCACTTTGCCCAATCAACAGTCGATGTGCAATATGCACGTCCTGATCACGCGAGGGAGCGTTCAAGTGGCCGATTCGGCAACTGCGCAAGAATTCGACATCCTGGTACTGGGAGGCGGCAGCGGCGGCTACGCCGCCGCCCTGCGTGCCGTGCAATTGGGCTTCACGGTGGGCCTGATCGAGAAGGGCAAGCTGGGCGGCACCTGCCTGCACAACGGCTGTATCCCCACCAAGGCCCTGCTGCACTCGGCCGAACTGGCCGACCATGCCCGGGATTCCGCCAAATACGGCGTCAACGTCACGCTCGACTCCATCGACATGAATGCGGTGAAGGCCTACAAGGACGGCATTGTCGCCGGCAAGTTCAAGGGCCTGTCCGGGCTGATCAAAGCCAAGGGCATCACCGTCATCGAGGGCGAAGGCAGGCTGACCGGCCAGGACACCATCGAGGTCGACGGCAGCACATACAGGGGCAAGAACATCATCCTGGCCACGGGCTCCTACTCCCGCACGCTGCCCGGCCTGGAAATCGGCGGCCGCGTGATCACCTCCGACCAGGCCCTGGAGATGACCGAACTGCCGCAGAGCGTCGTGATCCTCGGCGGCGGCGTGATCGGCGTCGAGTTCGCCTCGGTCTGGAAGTCCTTCGGCGTGGACGTGACCATCGTCGAGGGCCTGCCCTCGCTGGTCCCGAACGAGGACCCGGCCATCATCAAGAACCTCGAGCGTGCCTTCAAGAAGCGCGGCATCAAGTTCAACACAGGTGTCTTCTTCGAAAAGGTCGAGCAGACCGCCAACGGCGTCATCGTCACCCTCGCCGACGGCAAGACCTTCGAGGCGGACCTGCTGCTGGTGGCCGTCGGCCGCGGTCCGGTCACCGGCGGGCTGGGCTTCGAGGAAGCCGGCATCACCATCGACCGCGGCTTCGTGACCACCAACGAACGCCTGCACACCGGCGTCGGCAACATCTACGCCGTCGGCGACATTGTCCCGGGCGTGCAGCTGGCCCACCGCGGCTTCCAGCAGGGCATCTTCGTGGCCGAGGAAATCGCCGGCAGGAACCCCGCCGTCGTCGAGGACATCAACATCCCGAAGGTCACCTTCTGTGACCCGGAAATCGCCTCCGTTGGCCTGAACCAGCCCCAGGCCGAGGAGAAGTTCGGCAAGGAGAACGTGGAGACCGCCGAATACAATCTGGCCGGCAACGGCAAGAGCTCCATCCTCGGCACCAGCGGCATCATCAAGATGGTCCGCCAGAAGGACGGCCCCGTCGTCGGCATGCACATGATCGGCGGGCGCATCGGCGAGCAGATCGGCGAGGCGCAGCTGATTGTCAGCTGGGAGGCCTACCCGGAGGATGTTGCCGCCCTGATCCACGCGCACCCGACGCAGAACGAATCCCTCGGCGAAGCCGCCATGGCCCTGGCCGGACGCCCGCTGCACGGCTGACATCCGATCCCCGCACGCGTGCCCCCGGACCGTCCACGACCGGGGGCACGCCGGGCCTGCAACATTCCTCAGCCGCGCGCTGACTTGGAGAACACACGAATAAGGAGAAACGGGGACGACATGTCTGAAACCGTGAACTTGCCCGCCCTCGGTGAAAGTGTCACCGAAGGTACCGTTACCCGCTGGCTGAAGCAGGTAGGTGACCGGGTTGCAGTAGACGAACCCCTGCTGGAGGTTTCGACCGACAAGGTCGACACGGAAATCCCGTCCCCGGTTGCCGGCGTGATCGAGGAAATCCTGGTGGCCGAGGATGAGACGGCCGACGTCGGAGCACCGCTGGTCCGCATCGGTACCGGCGAGGGGACCGCCGAGACCACGCCCGCCGCTCCTGCCGCCGAGGCGGCTCCCGCCCAGGAAGCTGCCCCCGCCGACGCCGCTCCCGCCGACGCCGCTCCCGCAGCCCCGGCCGCCCCGCAGGCCGGCGCCGCCGAAGGCACCAAGGTCACCCTGCCCGCCCTCGGCGAGAGCGTCACCGAAGGCACCGTAACCCGCTGGCTGAAGCAGGTCGGCGACACCGTGGCGGTGGACGAGCCGCTGCTGGAGGTCTCCACGGACAAGGTGGACACCGAGATCCCCTCCCCCGTTGCCGGCACCGTGCTGGAGATCCGGGTCCAGGAAGATGAAACGGCCGAGGTCGGGTCCGTCCTGGCCGTGGTCGGCTCCGGCGCACCTGCCGCCGCTCCGGCCGCTCCCGCCCCCGAGGCTGCACCCGCTGCCGCCGAGCCGGTGGCAGCTGC
>NZ_JBHTML010000110.1:0-13697 GCF_042679445.1 Arthrobacter sp. GCM10027362 | reverse complement strand
GGGCCGATCCGGTCCCGGCCCGCAGCGGAGCCGCGCGGTGAGCGCCCCCGTGACATTGGCCGCGTCCTCCCCGGTGTTTTCCCCGGCCGAAACCCGTGCCATGGAGGCGGCCCTGGCGGCCGCCCGGCAGGGTCCGCGGGGCGCCAATCCGCTGGTGGGCGCCGCCATCCTGGATCCGTCCGGAGAGCTGCTCGGCGTGGGTTACCACCGCGGCGCGGGTACCCCGCACGCGGAGGTGGATGCCTTGGCCGTGCTGCGGCAGAAGGAATCCCTGCCGGACCTGTCCGCCTGCACCATGGTGGTCACCCTGGAACCCTGCAACCACCACGGCCGCACCGGCCCCTGCGCGGCGGCCATTGCCGAGGCCGGTATCGGTTCGGTGGTCTACGCGGCACCGGACCCGACCGCCGAAGCCGCAGGCGGGGCCCGCTATCTGCGCGATGCCGGCGTGGCGGTGCGCGGCGGCCTGTTCGCGGAGCAGGCCCTGGACCTGAACCAGCGGTGGTTCCGGGCCAGGGCCGAGGGCCGGCCCTTCACCACCCTGCACATTGCACAGACCCTGGACGGGCTGATCGCCGCCGCGGACGGGACCAGCCAGTGGATCACCGGCGAGGCCGCCCGGCTGGACAGCCACGGAATCCGGGCGCGCGTGGACGCCATCGTGGCCGGCACCGGGACGGTGCTGGCGGACGATCCAAAGCTGACCGCACGGGACGCAGACGGCCGGGAACTCGAACGCCAGCCGCTGCGCGTGGTGCTGGGCCGGCGCGAGGTGCCCGCGGAAGCGGCGGTACGCGGCACCGACGCCCGGTTCCTGCAGCTGGGCCTTCACGACCCGGCCGCCGTGCTCGGCGAGCTGGCCGCCCGCGGCGCCGGCCACGTGATGATCGAGGGCGGGGCCACCGTGGCCGGAGCCTTCCTCGCCGCGGACCTGGTGGACGAGCTGGTGCTGTACCTGGCACCGCTGATGCTCGGGTCCGGCACCCGTTCCACCGGCGGCCTGGGCATATCCACCCTGGCGGATGCCTCCCGCTGGCGCTGGGACGCGGCCAGTCCCGTCCGGACCCTGGGCGCAGACCTGCGCCTGACCCTTGAACCCCTGCCGTTTGACCGGCACAACGAAAGGCCATGAGGATGTTTACCGGAATTATCACCGAACGCGGCAGGGTGGATTCGCTCGTGCTGCGTCCCGAAACCGACTCGGCGGTGCTGACCTTCAGCGCACCGGCCACCGGCAAGGACCTGGACCTGGGCGGCTCCATCGCCGTCAACGGGGTGTGCCTGACCGCGGTGGCCGTCGACGGCGAGCATGTGAGCGTGGACGTGATGGGCGAGACCCTGGTCCGCACCACTACCGGCGAGCTGGCCGAGGGCATGGACGTGAACCTTGAGCGCTGCGTTCCGGCCGGCGGGCGGCTGGACGGGCACGTGGTGCAGGGGCACGTCGACGGCGTCGGCAGCCTGCTCGAGCGCGAAGACCGGGGCGAGTGGGAACGGCTGCGTTTCGCGGTCCCGCCGGCGCTGGCCCGCTACATCGCCGAAAAGGGCTCCATCGCCGTGGACGGCGTTTCACTGACCGTGACCGCGGTCAGCCCGGCGGGCACCGCCGGACAGGCCTGGTTCGAGGTTGGGCTGATCCCGACCACGCTGGCCGAAACCGGCCTGGGCGCCAAGCAGGTCGGGGACAAGGTGAACCTGGAGGTCGACGTGCTGGCCAAGTACGCGGAGCGCCTGCTCGCATTCGCCGGCAATGCAGCAGGAACGGCCGCAACCGCTGCCGCGGCCGAGGGAGGTGCCCGATGAGCGCCGCCGTCGAACCGGACATCCGGCTGGACGCCATCGACGCGGCCATCTCCGCCATCGCCGCCGGCCGTCCCGTGGTGGTCGTCGACGACGAGGACCGCGAGAACGAGGGCGACATCATTTTCGCCGCCGACGCCGCCACCCCGGCCCTGATGGGCTGGACCGTCCGGCACACCTCCGGGGTGATCTGCATCCCGATGCCGGGCAGCCGTGCGGACCAGCTTGGCCTGCCGCCGATGGTGGAGGAGAACCAGGACGCCAAGGGCACCGCCTACACCGTCTCCTGCGACGCGGCCACCGGTGTCAGCACCGGGATCAGCGCCGCGGACCGGGCGCGCACCGCGTCCCTGCTGGCCTCCCCGAAGAGCACCGCCGCGGACTTCACCCGTCCGGGGCACATCTTCCCGCTGCGCGCCGTCGACGGCGGAGTGCAGGAACGCCGCGGCCATACCGAGGCCTCGGTGGACCTGTGCCGGCTGGGCGGGCGCGCCCCGGTGGCCGTGATCGCCGAACTGGTGCACGACGACGGCGACATGATGCGCCTGCCGGCGCTGCGGGCCTTCGCCGACGAGTACGGCTGCCCGCTGGTCTCCATCGAGGACCTGGTCGCCTACATGTCCGCCGGCTCCGCGGAGCCGGACGGGATCGCCGCAGCGGCGGGCTCGGAGGGAGCGGCATGAGCGGCATTGCCACCGGCCGCGGAAACGACGGCGGGCTGCAGCAGGCGGACACCGCCGTCGCGCCGGTCTCCGGCGGGCCCGCGGTCCAATTGCCGACGGCCTTCGGCGTCTTCACCGCACGCGCTTGGACGGACGCGGCCACCGGGGTGGAACACCTGAGCATTACCTCACCGGTGCCGTGGGCGCAGGCTCCGCTGGTGCGCCTGCACTCGGAGTGCCTGACCGGAGACGTGTTCGGTTCCTACCGCTGCGACTGCGGAGAACAGCTGGACCAGGCGCTGGCCCTGATTGCGGAGCAGGGCGGCACCGTGCTGTACCTGCGCGGCCAGGAAGGCCGGGGAATCGGGCTGGCCAACAAGATCCGGGCCTATGCGCTGCAGGAGGCCGGCGCAGACACCGTGGAGGCCAACGAGCAGCTTGGCCTGCCGGTGGACGCACGGGACTACGGCGCCGCGGCGGCCATCCTGCAGGCGATGGGGCTGGGAGTGATCCGGCTGCTGAGCAACAACCCGGCCAAGCGCGACATGCTGGCGGGCCTGGGCATCACGGTCACCGAAATGGTCTCCTCCGAGGTGCCCTCGCGCGAGCACAACCGGCGCTATTTGCAGACCAAGCGTGACCGCATGGACCACCGGTTGTCCCTGCTCGAAGACAACCCGGTCACGCAGAGCTGACGAGTGGGGCCCTGGGCCCCACGCCAACCACGAAAGAAGGACATTACTCATGAGCGGTCACGGCGCACCTGCCATCGACATCTCCACCCTGAGGACCGGCGGCGCGGACCTGAAGCTGGCGATCGTCGCCGCCAGTTGGCACACCACGATCATGGACGGCCTGGTGGCCGGCGCGCTGCGCGGCGCCGCCGAAGCGGGCATCGCGGAGCCGGCGCTGGTCCGGGTTCCCGGAGCCTTCGAACTGCCGGTCGCCGCGGCCCGGCTGGCACCGCACTACGACGCCGTGGTGGCCCTCGGTGTCGTCATCCGCGGCGGCACGCCGCATTTCGACTACGTCTGCGATGCGGCGACCAGCGGGCTCACCAGCGTCAGCGTGGCCACCGGCAAGCCCGTCGGCTTCGGTGTGCTCACCTGCGACACCGAGGAGCAGGGCCTGGACCGGGCCGGCCTGGCCGGCTCCTCCGAGGACAAGGGCCATGAGGCGGTCACCGCCGCCCTGGCCACCGCCGCGACCCTGCGCGGGCTCGGCGTCTGAACCTTCCCGCTGCAGGTTCAGACCACCCCGGTGGGAAAAATTGGTCAGCAGATGTCCCCCTCGGGCAGAAGGTGGCCGGCAGATGTTCCGTTTGGAAAAATCCTGGTCATGCTGCAGGGCCAGTTTTTCGTCCGGGCAGCATCTGCTGACCGGTTTCCTCAAAGCGAGGACATCTGCTAACCAATTTTTTGCCGGGGGTTCCGGGGCCGTGGATTCTCCTGCCGGAGGCGTTCGTCACATAGCCGGGCGGCGTTTGGGGCCGCGGCTGCCTGCTGACGTAACCTTGAGTTCGTGAAATCCTTCGATACCCTCTTTGCCGAGCTGAGCGAGAAGGCGCAGCAGCGTCCCACCGGCTCCCGTACCGTCGCCGAGCTGGACTCGGGTATCCACGGCATCGGGAAGAAGGTTGTCGAAGAAGCCGCCGAGGTCTGGATGGCGGCGGAGTACGAGTCCGACGAGGCCGCGGCGGAGGAAATTTCCCAGCTGCTCTACCATTTGCAGGTGCTGATGCTGGCCAAGGGCCTGAGCCTGGAAGACGTCTACAAGCATCTTTAGCGGTGCGCGCCTGACCCGTCCGGCCCGGACGGGTCAGGCGGCGTTCCGCCTCAGCCCAGTCCTGGCCTTCGGCCGCGAACCGGCCGATCCTTCTGCAGAAAGTCTTCCGATGCTCCGCGTAGCAGTTCCCAACAAAGGTTCCCTGTCCGAAGCCGCCTCCGACATGCTCTCCGAGGCCGGCTACCGCCAGCGTCGCGACAGCCGCGAACTGGTCATGGTGGATCCGGACAACGACATCGAGTTCTTTTACCTCCGCCCCCGCGATATCGCCGTCTATGTGGGAACCGGCACACTGGATGTGGGCATTACCGGCCGGGACCTGTTCCTGGACGCCCAGGTCGAGGCCGAGGAGTTGCTGACCCTGGGCTTCGGCGCCTCCACCTTCCGCTTCGCCGGGCCTGTGGGCGAGTTTTCCGACGTCAAGCAGTTGCAGGGCCGCCGGCTGGCCACCAGCTATGACGGCCTGCTGCGCTCCTACCTGGCCGAGCGCGGCGTCGAGGCCAGGGTGGTCCGGCTGGATGGCGCCGTCGAATCCTCGGTGCGGCTGGGGGTCGCGGACGCCATCGCGGACGTGGTGGAAACCGGCAGCACGCTCAGGGCCGCCGGCATGGAGGTCTTTGGCGAGCCGATCCTGACGTCCGAGGCCGTGCTGATCGGCCGCTCAGGCCAGGCCCCCGCAGGCCTGGACGTGCTGATCCGCCGGCTGCGCGGGGTGATCGTGGCCCGCGAATACGTGATGATGGACTACGACGTGCGCAAGGAGCTGGTGGAGGAGGCCGCTGCTTTGACGCCCGGCCTGGAATCCCCGACGGTTTCCCCGCTGCGCGATACCGACTGGGTGGCCGTCCGCTCGATGGTCAAACGGAATGAGACCAACCGCATCATGGACGAGCTGTACGACCTGGGCGCACGCGCCATCCTGGTCAGCCCGATCCACGCCTGCCGCATCTGACCCGGGAGCCGAACATGAGCGTTGCAATCCGTGTTATTCCCTGCCTGGACGTCGACGCCGGCCGGGTGGTCAAGGGCATCAATTTCGAGGGCCTGCGCGATGCGGGGGACCCGGTGGAACTGGCCCACCGCTATGACCGCGCCGGCGCGGACGAACTGACCTTCCTGGACGTGACGGCCTCCTCAGGCAACCGCGAGACCACCTTCGACGTGGTCGCCCGGACTGCGGAAGAAGTCTTCATCCCGCTCACCGTCGGCGGCGGCGTGCGCGAGGTGGCGGACGTGGACAAGCTGCTGCGCTACGGGGCGGACAAGGCGGCGATCAACACCGCCGCGGTGGCCCGTCCGGAGGTGATCGACGAGATCACCCGGCACTTCGGTTCCCAGGTGCTGGTGCTGTCCCTGGACGCCCGCCGTGCACCCGATGCCAACGTCCCCTCCGGCTTCGAGGTCACCACCCACGGCGGCCGCAGGGGGACCGGCATCGACGCCGTGAACTGGGCGCGGGAGGCCGCGGACCGCGGCGTGGGCGAGATCCTGCTCAACTCCATTGACGCGGACGGCACCAAGGACGGCTTCGACCTGGAGATGATCCGTGCGGTGCGCGCGGCGGTGAAGGTGCCGCTGATTGCCTCCGGCGGGGCCGGCAAGCCCGAGCACTTCCCGCCGGCTGTGGCCGCGGGGGCCGATGCGGTACTGGCCGCCTCCGTGTTCCACTTCGGACCGGACGACGCGATCGCCCAGGTCAAGAAGGCCATCCAGGAGGCCGGGTACCCGGTCCGCTAGGGATCGGGGCCCTTCCGCAAGGGTCCTCGAGCCCTGCCGGAGCAGGCCCCGCCGTCGCCGCGCTGCGGAGCCGGATGGGGCCGCAGACGTAGGCGCACGCGTTAGGGTTGATGATCATGAGGCTGTGGTCGGTGCATCCGCGGTATCTGGACCGGCAGGCGTTGACCGCCTGCTGGCGGGAGGCGCTGCTGGCGCAGGCCGTCCTCTCCGGGCGGACACGCGGCTACCGCAGGCATCCCCAGCTGGAACGGTTCCGCGCCCAGCCGGACCCGCTGCACGCCGTGGGTGCCTACCTGGCCGGCCTGGCCGTCGAAGCGGATGAACGCGGCTACCGGTTCGACCGGAGCAGGATCCTCAGCCTGCCGGCCGAGCCACCGGCCCTGACCGTGGAGACCGGACAGCTGGATTACGAATGGGGGCATCTGATGCGCAAGCTCGAGGCCCGCAGCCCCGAAACGGCCCGCCGCTGGGCCGCGGTCCGGCGGCCGGAGACGCATCCGCTGTTTTCCGCCGTCGAGGGGCCCGTCGCCGGCTGGGAGCGCCCCGGAGAGGGAAAGCCGTCCATGGCCGGCGGTCATTTTCATTAGTTCGCCGCGATCCGGTCCCGGCGGTGGGGTCGCTGAGGGTTCGGCGGCAGGCGGTACAACGCCGCCGAACCCTCCGACTGGACCTGCGCCCGCGCCAACCCCTCCCGACGAAGCCATCGAAATATCAAGCGCTTATCGCGGCCTTCGGCGTGCTGCCAAGGCGTTCGTGGTGCGCTCCCTACTGGTGCCGGCGCTGGCCTGTGACCTGGGATGGCGCATCTGATGGCCTTCGCGGCCGGCACAGGCGGAACCGGATGGCGGCGCGGGCCGCAGCACGCCGCGGCGGCCGGCCGGTTTTTGTCCGGCGGTGGCCTCTACTAACCGGATTCTGCCGGGAAGCAGCATCTGGTGACCAATTTTTGCCGGCGGGGTTAGAGCCCGATCTCGGCGCTTTCCAGCAGGGCGACGGCGTCGGGCTGGCCCTCGTAGGTGACCAGCGCGTGTCCGGTCCTGCCGTGGGCATGCATCAGCAGTTCGCCGGGTTCGCCGACGATCGCCACGGACACCGGCGCCCGCTTGGCCACGTGCCGCGGGCCGTCGGGCCGGACCAGGATGATGCCCAGGTCCACGCCGCGGTAGAGGATGGCCGCCCGCTTGACGAGTTCATCCCAGAGGGCGTCGGAGTAGGCCTGGTTCAGGGCGCGCGGGGCCCAGCGCGAGGAAGCCCGGCGCACGTCCTCGGTGTGGATGAAATACTCGATCAGGTTTGCCGCCCGGTCCACGGACTTCAGCTGCATCGGGCTGAACCGGGGTGGCCCGGCCTGGAAGGACTTCACCAGGGCGGCGTATGCGCCGGGGGTGCGGGACTTGCCTGCCAGCTTCCGGATCGCATTGGCGGAGACCCGGGCCAGCGGCTTGACGGCGATCCCCAGGGCCACCGCGGGCCGGTGCTCGCGCAGGTACAGATGCGCGGCCAGTTCCTCGGTGTTCCAGCCGGCGCAGAGCGTGGGGGAGCCCGGGCCGGCAGCCAGCAGCGTTTCGGCCAGGACTTCGCGGGACGGGTCTACGAAATGCATCAATGCTGAAACTAGCATGAAGCCGCTGCTTCCGCCTGCTACGCGCGCAGGAGGGCGGCCGGGACGGACTAGACTTGTAGCGATGTCCTCCCAAACTGATCCCCAGGAAACTGCGCCCGCCGCCGCCGGTACCACCGCGCTGCCCGACGAGGTGGCCGCGCTGCTCAAGCGCGATGCCGCCGGCCTGGTGGCCGCGATCGTCCAGCAGCACGACACCGGCGAGGTGCTGATGCTCGGCTGGATGGACGACGAGGCACTGCAGCGCACGCTGACCACCGGCCGCGTCACCTTCTACTCCCGCTCGCGGCAGCAGTACTGGCGCAAGGGAGATACCTCCGGCCACGTCCAGTGGGTCAAGTCGGTGGCGCTGGACTGCGACGGCGACGCCCTGCTGGTCAAGGTGGACCAGGTGGGGGCGGCCTGCCATACCGGCACCCGCACCTGCTTCGACGGCCGCCCGCTCGACGCCGTCGCCGGCTCCGCCGCGCCCGCCGCCGAGGGGGTGCGCTGATGCAGGAGTTCGGCGTCATCAGCCCCACCCTGGAGGAATTCCGTGCGCTGGCGGCCGGCCACCGCGTGGTTCCGGTCACGGTCAAGGTCCTCGCCGACGACCTGACGCCGATTTCGCTCTACCGCAAGCTCGGCGGCGGCCAGCCGGGAACCTTCCTGCTCGAGTCCGCCGCGGTGGGCGGGGTCTGGTCGCGCTATTCGTTCATCGGCACGCACTCCCGCGCCGTCCTGACCACCCGCGACGGCCAGG
This sequence comes from Arthrobacter sp. GCM10027362, assembly GCF_042679445.1. NCBI lineage: Bacteria > Bacillati > Actinomycetota > Actinomycetes > Micrococcales > Micrococcaceae > Arthrobacter > Arthrobacter sp. GCM10027362. Next base: position 5,350 of record NZ_JBHTML010000110.1, on the reverse strand, counting down.
CGCACTGGCTGGGCGAGCCGCCCGCCGGGGTGCCGGCGGACGGCAATCCGGTCGAAGCCGTGCGCGCCACGGTCGAGGCGCTGCGGACCGAACGCTTCGAGGGCCTGCCGCCGCTGACCTCGGGACTGGTGGGCTTTGTCGGCTGGGAGGCCGTGCGCCACTGGGAACGGCTGACCAGCCCGCCCGAGGATGACCTGGAACTGCCCGAGCTGGCCATGTGCCTGGTCACGGACCTGGCAGTGCATGACAACGCCGAAGGCTCCGTGACGCTGATCGCCAATGCCATCAACTTCAACGGCAGCGACGAGCGCGTGGACGAGGCCTGGCGGGACGCCGTCGCACGCATCCGGCGGATGCTCGGCGAGCTCACCGTACCCATGGCGCAGCAGGTGTCCGTGCTCGACGGCGCGGCAATGGACACGGCGGGCATGATGGCCGACGTGACGCATCGCTGGGCCGAGGACCGCTACAAGGCGGCCGTGGAGCGCGGCAAGGAAGCCATCGTGGACGGCGAGGTGTTCCAGGTGGTCATCTCCCGGCGCTTCGAAATGGACTGCGCCGCACCGGCACTGGACGTCTACCGGGTGCTGCGGAACCTGAACCCGAGCCCGTACATGTACCTGTTCAGCTTTGAGGACGCCTCAGGCAACGGGTACTCGATTGTCGGCTCCTCGCCCGAGGCCCTTGTCACCGTGACCGGGGATGAGGTGGTCACCCACCCGATCGCCGGTTCGCGCCCGCGCGGCAAGACGGTGGAACAGGACCGCGGGCTGGCCGAGGAGCTGCTGGCGGACCAGAAGGAACGCGCCGAGCACCTGATGCTGGTGGACCTGGCCCGCAACGACATTTCCAAGGTCTGCGACCCGGGCACGGTGGACGTCACCCAGTTCATGGAGGTGGAGAAGTTCAGCCACATCATGCACCTGGTCTCGACGGTGGTCGGGCGGCTCTCCCCGGACAAGACGGCTTACGACGTGCTGGCAGCCACCTTCCCGGCCGGCACGCTCTCGGGTGCGCCCAAGCCCCGCGCGCTGCGGCTGCTGGACGAGCTCGAGCCGCACCGCCGCGGCATCTACGGCGGCGTGGTCGGCTACCTGGATTTTGCCGGGGACATGGACATGGCCATCGCCATCCGATCGGCCCTGCTGCGCAACGGCAAGGCCTACGTGCAGTCCGGCGGCGGCATCGTGGCGGACTCACAGCTCGAAGCCGAGGCGCTGGAGACGGTGAACAAGGCAGCGGCGCCGCTGCGCGCGGTGGCCCTGGCCGCCCGGCTGCATCCGGCCGATCCGGCGGCCCTGGCCGTCGAGGAACCGGCCCCGTGAGCCGCGCAGGCGCGGTGCGTCCGGGAATCCCGGCCTGGCGGCGCAAGGGCACGGTGGTCCTGGCCGCGGTCCTGGTTTCGCTGGGCGCCTTCGCCACCACCACCCAGACCTGGTTGACCGTGAAGCTGCCCCAGGGCGGGGTGCAGACACCGGACCTGAGTGTGGCGGGCAGCGATGCTGCCACCTCCGTGACGGCGTTTGCCCTGGTGGGCCTGGCAGCGGCACTGGCCAGCTCCATTGCCGGCCCGGTGGCCCGGGCCGTGACGGCGGGGCTGCTGGCGTTGGCCGGTGCCGGCTTCGGCTGGACCAGCGCCGCGATGCTTGCGGACCCGGCCTCCGCGGCCTCGGCCGCCATCGGCAAGGCCACCGGCATGATCGGAGGCGACGCCGCCATCCGGCTGACCGTCTTCCCGTCCCTGGCCGCCGCTGCCGGGGTGCTGATGGTGCTGTGCGCGGTATGGATTGTGGCCGCGGGCCGGCATTGGCCGGCGGCCCGGAAATACGGAGCCGCCTCCCGGGCCGTGGTTCAGGGCCGCAAGGCGGACGGCAGCCCGGCGGACCGTTCCGGTCCGGTGGACGAAATCGACAGCTGGGACCAGCTGACCCGGGGCAACGACCCGACGGACTAGAGTGTCCGGCTGCGGCGGCGCGTCATGCTGACCGGAACCCGGCCCGATCGATGGCAGAATAAAGACAAGCAACGTATCCGAGGGAGATTTACCATGGCCAACATCACCACCAGCCAGTCACAGCGGGACGAGACCGCCGCCGACATCCACGCCGAGCCGGTCGGCCACGGCAACAGCCCGGCGGCCTGGACCTGCGTGCTCATCATGCTGGTCGGTTCCGTCGCGGCCGGCGTGGGCTTCGTCCTCGCCAGCAATGCGATCTTCTGGGGCTCGATCGGCATCATGGTCATTGGCCTGATCGTCGGCGGGATCATGCGCAAGGCCGGCTACGGCGTCGGCGGCAGCAAGCTGAACAAGAGCGGTCACTGAGAGTGACCGTTCTCGACGACATCATCGCCGGGGTACGCGAGGACCTCGAGGAGCGCCGGGCGCAGCTGCCGCTGGAGGAGCTCAAGCAGCTCGCCGCACAGGCCCCGGCGCCCCGGGACGCCTACGCCGCCCTCGGCGGTGCGGACGAGCCCCGGCGGCGGCTGCGGGTGATCGCGGAGGTCAAGCGCAGCAGCCCGTCCAAGGGCGCCCTGGCTAAGATCGCGGATCCGGCCGAACTGGCCGCCCGCTACCAGCAGGGCGGGGCCGCCGTGATCAGCGTGCTGACCGAACAGCGGCGCTTCCACGGTTCGCTGGCGGATTTCGACGCCGTGCGCGCCGCGGTGGACCTCCCGCTGCTGCGCAAGGACTTCGTTGTCGACGAGTACCAGATCTGGGAAGCGCGCGCCCACGGCGCGGACCTGGTCCTGCTGATTGTCGCGGCGCTGGACGATGAGCAGCTGCGCGCCTTCCTGGCCCTGGCCCAAAAGCTGGGCATGGACGCCCTGGTGGAGACGCATACCGCCGAGGAGATCGACCGGGCCGTCGCCGTCGGTGCCCGCATCATCGGGGTCAACGTGCGCAACCTCAAGACCCTGGACGTGGACCGGTCCATTTTCGCCGCCCTCGCCGGCAGGATCCCGGCCGGCGCGGTCGTCGTGGCCGAATCCGGGGTCCGGGACGCCGCCGACGTGGAGCACTACGCGGCCCACGGCGCCAACGCGGTGCTGGTGGGCGAGGCCCTGGTCAGGGACAATACCCCCGGACAGGCCATCGCGGACTTCACCGCGGCCGGTGCCGCGGCCATTGCCGCACGGGCCTGAAGCAGCCGGGCAAGCTGCTGCCTGCCGGGCAGCCAGCTGGTGACGCTATTGAATGAGAGGGATCGCGGGCGTGCCCAGGTCAGGGCGGGCTGCCGGTCCCGGTTAGGAAAGACAGGAACGGCCATGACCCAGAGCCCCGAAAAGCCGTCCGGCACGCTGCCGGACGCAGCCGACGCATTCCTCGCCGCAGGGGGGAGCCTGCGGCATGCGCCCGGGCCGTACTTCGGCTACTACGGCGGCCGCTGGATGCCCGAATCCCTGATCGCCGCCCTCGACGAGCTCGAGGACACCTTCGACAAGGCCAAGGCGGACCCGGAGTTCACCGCCCGGGTGGCCGACCTGAACAGGAACTACTCCGGCCGGCCCTCGCTGCTGACCGAGGCCAAGCGCTTCAGCGCGCATGCCGGCGGTGCCCGGGTTTTCCTCAAGCGCGAGGACCTGAACCACACCGGCTCGCACAAGATCAACAATGTGCTCGGCCAGGCCCTGCTCGCCCAGCGGATGGGCAAGACCCGGCTGATCGCCGAGACCGGCGCCGGCCAGCACGGTGTCGCCAGCGCCACCGCCGCCGCCCTGCTGGGCATGGAATGCGTGGTCTACATGGGGGCGGAGGACTGCCGCCGCCAGGCCCTGAACGTGGCGCGGATGGAGCTGCTCGGTGCCACGGTGGTCCCGGTGACCGCCGGCTCGCAGACGCTCAAGGACGCCATCAACGAGGCACTGCGCGACTGGGTGGCCAATGTGCACACCACCCACTACCTGCTGGGTACTGCTGCCGGAGCGCACCCGTTCCCGGCCATGGTCCGCTACTTCCACGAGGTCATCGGCGAGGAGGCGCGCGCCCAGATCCTGGAACAGGCCGGCCGGCTGCCGGATGCCGTCTGCGCCTGCATCGGCGGCGGCTCCAACGCCATCGGCATTTTCCACGGCTTCCTGGACGACCGCTCGGTCCGGCTGTACGGCTTCGAGGCCGGCGGCGAGGGCGTCGAGACCGGCCGGCACGCGGCCACCATCACCCTCGGGCGCCCGGGCGTGCTGCACGGTGCCCGGTCCTACCTGATGCAGGACGAGGACGGCCAGACCGTCGAGTCGCATTCGATTTCCGCCGGCCTGGACTATCCCGGCGTCGGCCCGGAGCACGCCTACCTGGCCGACATCGGCCGCGCCAGCTACGAGCCGGTCACGGACTCCGAGGCGATGGACGCCTTCCGGCTGCTGTGCCGGACCGAAGGCATCATCCCGGCCATCGAATCCTCGCATGCCCTGGCCGGCGCGCTGCGCGTGGGCCGGCGGCTGACCGAGGGCAAGGAACACCCCGAGCAGGTCATCATCGTGGTGAGCCTGTCCGGGCGCGGGGACAAGGACGTGGCCACCGCCGCCGAATGGTTCAACCTGCTGGACAAGAACTCTCCGGAAGCGGAGATCGGCGCCGAAGGAGAGCAGCTGTGAGCACCACCGCCATCAAGAGCAAGACTGCCGCCGCCATCGACCGGGCCCTGGAGGCCGGGCGCACGGCCCTGGTGGGCTACCTGCCGGCCGGTTTCCCGGACGCGCAGGCCACCATCGATGCCGCCGTCGCGCTGGTCGAAAACGGTGCGGACGTCATCGAAATCGGCATCCCCTATTCGGACCCAGTCATGGACGGCCAGGTCATCCAGGCTGCGACCGTGCAGGCGCTGAAGAACGGCTTCCGGGTCCGCCAGGTCTTCGACATCGTCGCCGGGATCACCGCGCGCTGCGAGGCTGCGGTGCTGGTGATGACCTACTGGAACCCGGTGATGCGCATGGGCGTGGACGAGTTCTCCCGCCGCCTGGCCGAGGCCGGGGGAGCCGGGCTGATCACCCCGGACCTGATCCCGGACGAGGCGGCCGAATGGTTCGAGGCCTCGGACAAGTACGGGCTCGACCGGGTGTTCCTGGTGGCCCCGTCCACGTCCCCCGAGCGCATGCAGCTGACGGTGAAGGCCAGCCGCGGCTTTGTCTACGCGGTTTCCCTCATGGGTGTCACCGGGGCGCGCGAGAACGTCAGCGATGCCGCCCGGCGGGTGGTCGAGTCGGCCCACGCCGCCGGCGCCGAACGCGTCTGCGTGGGCCTCGGGGTCTCCACGGCCGAGCACGTCCGCGAGATCGGCGAGTATGCCGAGGGCGCCATCGTGGGCACCGCACTCGTGGCGGCGCTCGGCTCGCACGGGGTGGACGCCGTGGG
>NZ_JBHTML010000109.1:0-13823 GCF_042679445.1 Arthrobacter sp. GCM10027362 | reverse complement strand
GGTTCCGGACAAGGTGTCCGTCGCGCGGGCGGCCAGCACGGCCGGCACGTCGAGTCCGCCGCGGAGGGCCACGTAGCTGCGCAGGCCGGAGGCGGGCGTGCCGAGGGTAAGGGTTTCCCCGGCGAGCAGCGCGAAGGGTGCTTCGGCGGGCACCATGCGCTCGGCGCCGTCGGCCCCGGTGATGGTCAGCGGCACCGGGGTGCCGCTGACGGCCACCACCTGGTCGCCGGCTGCCTCCAGCACCAGCCCACCCAGCACGGTCTCCAGCCCTGCGGCCCCGGCGGGATTGCCGGCGAGCCGGTTGGCCCGGCGCAGCGCACCCCGGTCCAGCGCACCGGACGCGGTGACGCCCAGGTCTGCAAACCCGGGCCTGCCCAGGTCCTGGATGGTCGTCTGCAGGCCGGGGGAGAGCACCACGACGCCGTGCGCCGGCCTGGCCGGTTTGGCCGCCGCGGGTGCGGGCCGGCCGATTTCCACCAGTTCGCGGACCGGGCGGAACCGGACCCTGGCGCCGGGCCTGACCAGGGCGGGCTGCTCCCGCGACGGATCCCACATGCGTTCGGCGGTGCGGCCGATCAGCTGCCAGCCGCCGGGTGATTTTCCCGGATAGACGGCCGAGTAGGATCCGGCCAGGGCCACCGAGCCCGCGGGAATCGCGGTGCGCGGGGAGGACCGGCGCGGTACTTCCAGGCTCGGGTCCCCGCCGGCCAGGTAAGCGAAGCCCGGGGCGAAGCCGCCGAATGCCGCGGTCCAGGTCTGGCCGGAATGGGCGGCGATCACGCCCTCGATGCTGAGGTTGGTCAGCTGTGCCACGGCGGCGAGGTCTTCGCCGTCGTACAGCGTGTCGATCACGACCAGGCTGTCCGGCGCCGGCGGGACGGCAGCCAGGTCCGCGGCACGCACCCGGGCGGCAATCCGCGCGGCCGCCGCCGTCGATGAAGCGGTGACCAGCACGGTCCTGGCCGCCGCAACCACGTCCAGCTGGCCGTCTTCCGGTGCCGACGCGAGCAGGGCCCGGAGGCTGAGGACCTGTTCCAGGCCGGACAGTTCCACCAGGATGGCCCGGTCCCCGGCGGGACGTATGCGAACAGGAGTCTGCAGGGACATCTACACGAAGCTTTCGATGCTCACGCCGGCCTCGGTCAGGGCGGCCCGGACGGCGGCGGCCATGGCCACCGCCCCGGGGGTGTCGCCGTGCAGGCAGATGCTGCGCGCCCGAACAGCGACAAGGCTGCCGTCGGCGGCCCGGACCGGTTGGCCGGTGGCGATGCGCAGCGCCTGCTCGGTGACCGCCTCGACATTGTGCAGCACGGCGCCGGGCAGTGTCCGGGAGACGAGGCTGCCATCGGGGTTGTAGGCGCGGTCCGCGAAGGCTTCGGCCACCGTGCGCAGGCCGGCTGCCTCAGCGGCATGCTGGATCTCCGAATCCGGCAGTACCAGCAGCGGCAGTGCCGGGTCCACGGCCGCCACGGCCTCGGCGACGGCGCGGGCCTGGGCGGGATGCCGGGCGATGGCGTTGTACAGGGCGCCGTGCGGCTTGACGTAGCGTACCCGTGTCCCGGCGGCACGGGCGAGCGCCTGCAGCGCGCCGAGCTGGTAGATCACCTCGTCGGTGAGCTCGGCCGCAGGCACGTCGATGAACCGCCGGCCGAAGCCGGCCAGGTCCCGGTAGCCCGGATGGGCCCCGACAGTGACCCCGGCCCGGGCCGCCGCCGCGGCCGTGTCCCGGATCGTGCCGGGGTCTCCGGCATGGAAGCCGCAGGCCACATTGACGCTGGAGACCGAGGAGATGATTGCCTCGTCGTCGCCGAACGACCAGTTGCCGAAGGACTCACCGACGTCGCTGTTCAGATCGATGGTTGCCACTGTGGATCCTTCCGTCAGCTCGTTGCCATGACCCGCGACAGGAAACGCCGGGTACGCTCATGCTGGGGGTTGCCGAACAGTTCGGCGGCGGGGCCTTCTTCCACCACCACGCCCTGGTCCATGAACACCACCCAGTCCGCAACCTCGCGGGCAAAGCGCATTTCGTGGGTGACCACCACCATGGTCAGCCCCTCGGCTGCCAGCTCGGTCATGACCTGCAGCACCTCGTCCACCAGTTCCGGGTCCAGCGCCGAGGTCGGCTCGTCGAACAGGATCGCATCCGGGCCCATGGCCAGCGCCCTGGCGATGGCCACCCGCTGCTGCTGGCCGCCGGAGAGCTGGTGCGGGTACTTGTCCGCGTGCGCCGCCATGCCCACCTTGCGCAGCTGGGCCAGGGCCCGTTCCCTGATCTCCGCGGAGCTGCCCTTGCCCAGCTGACCCGGGGCGAACGTGACGTTTTCCAGCACGGTCTTGTGCGGGAACAGGTTGAACTGCTGGAAGACCATGCCAATGTTTTCGCGCGTCTTCGCCAGCTCGCGGTCCGAAACGGGCCTGCGGCCGCCTGGGGTGTGCCGGTAGCCCACCGGTTGCCCGCGGTAGAGCACATCCCCGGAGTCAATGGTCTCCATGGCGTTCAGGGTGCGGATCATGGTGGTCTTGCCCGAGCCGGAGGGCCCGATCACGGCCACGACTTCACCGCGGTGGACCTTCAGATCCACGCCCTTGAGCACCTCGGTCTCGCCGAAGGACTTGCGTTCGCCGGCGGCCTCCAGCACCACCTCGCCGGCGTGCTCGGTGGCTGCACGGGGAGCAGGCACCGGTACCTCGTCGGCCTGCTGCACCAGGGTGTCGTTGACCTTGGCCCGGAGTCCGCGGCGTTTGACATCCAGGCGCCGCTCGAAGAACTTGAGTGCCTGGTCGAAGACCGTCACCAGCAGTACGTAGTAAATGGCGACGGCGAGCAGGGTCTCCAGCACCTTGAAGTTCTGCGTGTAGAGGCGCTGGCCCACCAGCAGGATTTCGGTCAGGGAGATGGCTGAGACCAGCGAGGTGAGCTTGATGATGGTCACCAGCTCGTTGCCCAGCGCGGGCAGCGCCACCCGGAAGGCCTGGGGGATGACGATATGCCGCTGCACGCCGCCCCAGGGGATGCCCAGTGCGCGGCCTGCCTCGCCCTGTCCGCCGGCGACGGCGGACAGGCCGCCGCGGTGGATCTCCGAGATGTACGCGGTTTCGGAGAGCACCATGGCAATCAGCCCGGCCATAAAGGGCGAACCCACGACGGCCCGCAGTTCGGGGATGACCTGGGGTGCGTTGTAGACGAAGATCAGCAGGACCAGCAGCGGCAGCGAGCGGAAGAACCAGACATAGACGTCCAGGATCCTGCGCAGCCACCGCTGGCGGGACTCGCGGCCCAGTGCCACCGCCATGCCGAGGACCACCGAGATGCCCCACGCCAGGGCGGAGAGCAGGATGACCGTCAACGCGGCGGCCCAGAAGTCCTTGTGCCCAAACAGGCCGGCCAGGTAACCCCAGTCGAAGCTGAAGCCGCCCTGCTCGGCGCCGCCGGAGCCGTCCGGGCTGCCCAGGGCCGCGGCCACCTGCTGGTCGCTGGGTTCGGCGAGGTTGTAGTCGCTGAGCAGCCGCTGGTACGTGCCGTTGGCCTTCAGCGCGGCTACGCCGTCGCGCACCTGCTGCGCCAGGGCGTCGTTGTCCTTGGCGACGGCGAGGCCCACCGGCACCGGGAACAGCAGCTCCTTGCTGGTGATCGCCAGCTTGCCGTTGGAACTGTCGACGGCGGTTTTGGCGACCGCGGCGTCGGTCACCTGTGCGTCCACCTGGCCGGCCAGCAGCGCCTGGGTACCCTCGGAATCCGCGGTGAAGTCGCGCACGTCGATGGCCTTGCCGCCGGTGGATTCGCACTGCTCGCTGGCGGTGCCGCGCAGCTGGGTGGCCACTTCGCCGCCCTTGATGACCGCCACCTTCAGGCCGCAAAGCCCGGCGGCGTCGGCAACCGGTGCCGCGGACGCGGGGGTCACAATCGAGTTGCCGGTGGTGAAGTACGGGATGTAATCCACTTCCCCGGCCCGCTCCGGGGTGATGTACAGCGCTGAGGCCACCACATCGAAGTGGTCCGACTTCAGGCCGGTGATCAGCTGTTCGAACCGGGTGTCGACGAACTCCGGCTGCATCTTCATTTCTTTGGCCAGTGCCCGCATGAAGTCAGGATCGAACCCGGCCGGTTCGCCGGCCTGCAGGTAGGCGTAGGGAGGGTAGGTCAGGTCCGAGCCGATCCGCAGCGTGCCGTTGTCGGCGGAGGCTGCCTGTGCGCTGCCGAAAAGCAGTGCCGAGACGATCAGCGCCGCCAACACGGCTCCCGCGACCTGCCGGGCCCGACGCATGAGTGTGGTCCAAGTCATGCGCCGAATCTACAGATTGTTCAACAATCGTGTCAATGCCATTACGGCGCGGAAATACAAGGATTACGTTGACGGCGCGGTTTTTGGCCGGATAAAACATTCCGCTCGCTGCAATGGCCCGTGTTTTGACACCTGATCGTTGAACACTGCTAGGCTCTCTCCATGACACCCGAATCGCGCGCTGGGGAAAAGCCTGCGGTCCCTGCCGCCGAAGCCGTGCAGGCTTCGCTGCGGCAGAAGATCATGGAGGGCCGGCTGCTGCCGGGCGTGCGCCTGATTGATCATGTGCTGGCCGATGAGTACGGGGTTTCCCGCAATACCGTCAGGGATGCGCTGCGGCTGCTGACCACGGACGGGCTGGTGGTGTCGGTCCGCAATGCCGGCAGCTCGGTCCGGACCCTGACGGCCGGCGACATTCACGACATCTACACCGCACGCCGGCTGCTCGAAACCGGTGCCGTCCGCCAAAGTGCCCGTGCGCCCGACACGCTGCTCGCCCAAGTGGACCTGGCTGCCTCTGCGGGCGAAGAGCACGTGCGCGCGGGCGACTGGAAAAAAGTCGGCACCGCGAGCCTGGCGTTCCACCAGGCGGTGGTCCGGCTCGCCGGATCGGTACGGGTGGACAGCTTTTTCAACAATCTGGCTGCCCAGCTGCGGCTGGCCTTCGCGGTCATGCCGGACGAAAGCGCGTTCCAGGTCACCTGGGTCGCCTGGGACAGACAGATTGCCGACCTCATCCTGGCCGGGCGCAGGGACGAAGCCTGCGCCCAGCTCACGGACTACCTCAACGATTCGGAAGCCCAAATCATCGACGGGGTGCGCGCTGCCGAACGCGGCCGCGCCGCCACTGCCAGCCTGGAAAGGACATCATGACCAACGTACAAGCATCCCTCACCGATGCGGCCTACAAAGGCCCGGCACTCGAGGTGGACAAGGAGTTCTACGGCAACATCGCCCGTTCCACGGACTCGCGTGAACTGGTGGATTCCTTCCTCATCCCGATCCGGTCCGGCAAGGCCTGGAAGGTTCCTGCCGGGCACGTGTGCCGGATCCTCACGGTGGACGGGCCGCAGGTGGGGGACCTGAACATCTGGAACTTTAACAACCCGCGCGAGCGCTTCTGGGCCGCGCGCACCCGCCAGCTGCAGGCCGCGCACGTGACCACCTTCGACCGGCTCTGGTCCAACCTGCCCTACCTGCGCCCGCTGGCAACGATCACTGCCGACACGCTGGAGGGCTATGGCGTGGACGGCGAAGGCGGCCGCGTCCACGATACGCTCGGCACCCGCTGCGACCCCTACGTGAACCGGATGCTCACGGGCGAGGATTTTGACTACCACTGCCACTCCAACCTGACCCGCGCCGTGCTGCCCTACGGACTGACCGAGTTCGACGTGCATGACGTGCTCAACGTCTTCCAATGCACCGGGCTGAACGATAAGGACCAGTACTTCATGAAGTCCTGCCCGGCCCAGGTCGGCGACTTCTTCGAACTCTTCGCCGAACAGGATCTGCTGATGGCCCTGTCCACCTGCCCCGGCGGGGACCTGTCCGTGCCGATGTGGGGCGAGGGCGCCCATGACCCGGTCGAGGTATGCCGGCCGATCGGCATTGAGGTGTACAAGGTCGGCGCCGACGTGCTGGGCGGCTGGGCCTCCCCGGGCCTGCCCGAGTATGCCGGCGCCCACGGGCTGAAGGCCCCGGCCTGGGGCGAGGCCCGCTCCTGACATGGTGGCGGGCGCCCCTTTGGGCGCCCGCCACGGGACCCCGGCCCGGCTACGCCCCCTGGCTTTCGCTGCGCTCCTTCTGCCAGGGCCAGCGGCCGGTGATTTCCAGCTCGAGCGAGAAGCTGAGGGAAGGTCCGGATCACCACGATGACGGCGAGCACGCCGACGCTGGCAAACGTCGGCGTGACGGCCACCGTGCGGATGATGTCGGCCGCCACCAGCAGTTCCAGGCCCAGCAGGATGGACCTGCCCAGCAGCTGCCGGTACGCCCGGTAGGGCCGGCGCCGGAAGGCCAGCGGGATGGACACCAGGGCGCCGACGACCATCACGACCACGCCGGCCAGGTCCAGGTATTGTCCCACCACTTCAATAAACGGGCGGAAATCCTTGCTTCCTCTTTTCGCCGTCGGCCCGGTCCGGATCATCCTCCGATCCGGTCGATCGTGAACGCGGCCAGGAAACCGGTGGCGGCGATCAGTCCGGTGAGGATGTGGTGTTCCTCGAAGGCCTCGGGGATCATGGTGTCCGCGAGCATGGCCAGGATCGCCCCGGCCGCAATGGCGGTGATGAAGGCGACCAGCTCCGCCGGCGAACCCTGCAGGGCCGCATAGCCGACCAGGGCCGCAAGCCCCGAGATCACCGCGATGCCGCCCCACACCCCGAAGACATAACCGGCGCTGCGCCCGGCCTTTTTCATGCCTGCGGTGCTCGAGAGGCCCTCGGGGACATTGGAGATGAACACCGCGGCCAGCATCGCCGGGCTCACCGCCCCGGCCGTCACCAGCCCGACGCCGAGGACCACCGATTCGGGCACGCCGTCCAGCAGTGCCCCGACGGCGATGGCCGTTCCGCTGCCGGGTTTGTCCTGCTCCGAGGGCTGCTTGCCGCCGGAGCGCTTCCGGTGCTTGGCACCGTGGCGGGCCAGCAGCGCATTGGCGGCCACATAGACCACGGCTCCGGTGAGGAACCCGCCCACCGTCGGCCACAGGCCGCCGCCGTTGACGGCCTCCTCGACCAGCTCGAAGGCCAGGGCCGAGATCAGCACTCCGGCGCCAAAGGACATCACCGAGGAGACGATTTTGGCTGGAATGCGCCATTTCCAAGCCAGGCCGCACCCGACCACCAGGGCCGCTCCGCCCACGGTGCCCCAAATCCAGGCCTGCATCCACATTGGCATCCCGCAACCCCCTATCGTGCCCGGATCCTGCCGGCACCGGATCCGCCTCAGCGGACCCGGTACTGCTCCGCGTCTGCGCTGCGCAGGGCCAGCCCGTTCCCGGGGCTGTCACCGGGCCGGACCGCTCCGCCCTGCGGGTCCAGGGTTCCCTCGAAGAACAGGTTTTCGATCCGGACATGGTCGTGGAACCACTCCAGGTGCCGGAAATTCGGGGTGGCGGTCCCGACGGCGGCGCCCAGGTGGGGCGCGCAGTGGCCGGAGACCTCCAGCCTGTGGGCGGCCGCGACAGCGGCGATGCGCAGCCACTCGCTGATGCCCCCGCACCGGCTGATGTCCACCTGCAGGCAGTCCACTGCCTGCGCGGCGCACATCCGGCGGAAATAGAACAGGCCGGTGCCGTACTCGCCGGCGGCCACATCGGCGTCGACGGCGCGCCGCACGGCCCGCAGCCCGTCCAGGTGGTCGCTTGAGACCGGTTCCTCGAACCAGCTCACCTGCTGGTCCGCGGCCGCATGCAGTACCCGGATGGCCTGCTTGGCCGTGTAGGCGCCGTTGGCGTCGACGAACAGGGCCGTGTCCGGCCCGACGGCGGCGCGGGCCTGGCGGATTCGGGCCAGGTCGCGGGCCTCGTTGGTGCCCCGGTCCTGGCCGATCTTGATCTTCACCCGCGGGATCCGCTGCTCGTGCGCCCAGCCGGCGAGCTGGCTGCGCAGCTGCTGCTCGCTGTAGGTGGTGAACCCGCCGCTGCCGTAGACCGGCACCTCGGCCCGGGCCGCCCCGAGCAGCCGGTGCAGCGGCAGCCCGAGGAGCCGTGCCTTCAGGTCCCACAGGGCGCAGTCCACCGCGGAGACCGCGTAGGAGGCCAGCCCGGTCCGGCCGGTGTTGCGCACCGCCCGGGCCATGGCCGCCGCCGCGGCCGGAATGTCGAAGGCATCGGTTCCGGCGACGGCCGGGCCGAGCAGCCCGGTGACCAGCCCGGCGCAGGCCTCCGGCGCGTAGGTCCAGGCCATGCCGCTGTGCCCGGCCGCGCGGGCCTGCACCAGCACCAGCGTGGTGGAATCCCAGGCGAAGGTCCCGTCTGCCTCCGGGGCATCGGTCGGGACGGTGTAGGCGGCGGCATTGAGTCCCATGACTGCCGTCCGGGCCCCCTGCATCCCTCAGTCCTCCCGGTGGGGAAGGAATTCCTGGATCTTGGTCTTGACCCCTTCCTTCATGATCCCCCAGGCGCTGTCGTCGCCTTCGGCCAGGGCCTTGGCGGTGTTCAGCGCCTGCTCCAAGGTGGCGTGCGGCGGGATGGGCGGGATGTCCGGATCGGTGCGCACATCCAGGACCGCCGGCCGGTCGGCGCCGAGTGCCTTCTCCCAGGCCGGGCCGAGATCGTCGGGGTTGTCCACGGTAATTCCCTGCAGGCCCAGGCTGGATGCGAATCCGGCGTAGTCCACGTCCGGCAGGGTCTGCGACTCGTGGAACGACGGCGCCCCGCCCATGGCGCGCATTTCCCAAGTCACCTGGTTCAGGTCGTTGTTGTGCAGGATGGCGACGATCAGCCGCGGATCGGCCCAGTTGCGCCAGTAGCGCTGGACGGTGATCAGCTCCGCCAAGCCGTTCATTTGCATGGCCCCGTCGCCGGCGAAGGCGATCGCCGGCCGGTCCGGGTGCCCGAACTTCGCACCGATGGCGTACGGCACGCCCGGGCCCATGGTGGCCAGGTTCCCCGAGAGCGAGCCGCGCACCTCGCCGTGGAACTTCAGCTGGCGGGCATACCAGTTGGCGGATGAGCCGGAGTCCGCGGTGACAATCGCATCGGCCGGCAGCCGGTCCGAGAGTTCGGCGAATACGCGCATGGGGTTGACCGGGTCCGCCGACACCATCGCCTCGGCGCGCATTGTCTCCCACCACCTGGCCACCTTGCCCTCGATGCCTTCGCGCCAGGACCGCTCCTGCTTGCGCTCCAAATGCGGAATCAGGGCGCGCAGCGCCGCACCGGCGTCGGCCACGATGTTGTATTCGTAGTCGTAGCGCAGCCCGATCATCTTCGGATCCACGTCGATCTGCACGCCGCGGGCCTGGCCCGGCTCGGGCATGAACTGGGTGTAGGGGAAGCTCGAGCCGACGGTGAGCAACGTGTCGCATTCGCGCATCATCTCGTAGCTCGGGCGCGTGCCCAGCAGGCCGATGGACCCGGTGACGTAGGACAGGTCGTCGGGCAGCGAGTCCTTGCCCAGCAGGGCCTTGGCCACGCCGGCACCGAGCAGGTCCGCCACTTGGCGCACCTCCGCGGCCGCACCGCGGGCACCGTGTCCGATCAGCATGGCGACCTTGGTGCCCTCGTTGAGCAGCCGGGCGGCGCCGCGTACGGCGTCGTCATCGGGCTGCACGCGGGGCCAGGCGGTGCCGAGGCTGGAGGGCACCATCTTGAAGTCGTGGGTGGGAGCCGAATAATCCAGTTCCTGGACGTCGGCCGGAATGATGACGGCGGTCGGGGCGCGCTGGGAAACGGCGATGCGGATGGCCCGGTCCAGCACGTTGGGCAGCTGTTCGGGCACGGTGACCAGCTGCACGTAATCGGAGGCCACGTCCTTGAACAGGGTCGGCAGGTCCACCTCCTGCTGGTAGGAGCCGCCCATCGCGCTGCGGGCCGTCTGGCCGACGATGGCGACGACGGGCACATGGTCCAGCTTGGCGTCGTACAGCCCGTTGAGCAGGTGGATGGCGCCCGGGCCGGAGGTGGCCATGCACACCCCCACGCGGCCGGTGAATTTGGCGTAGCCGACGGCTTCAAAGGCGGCCATCTCCTCGTGCCGGGCCTGGATGAAATTCGGCTGGTTGCCGGCCCGGCCGAACGCTGCGAGGATCCCGTTGATGCCGTCGCCGGGGAACGCGAAGACCTTCTCCACGTCCCATTCGCGCAGGCGGGCGAGCAGGTAGTCGGCCACTGTTGGTGCTGCCATGATCATTCTTCCTTTGGACTCGGGAGGACGCCGCTGCGGGCGCCTTCGGCGAGGACGGCGGCCGTGCGGGCCGCCAGCGCCATGATGGTCAGGGCCGGGTTCGCGCTGCCCTGGGTAGGCAGCACGCTGCCGTCCGTGACGAGCAGGTTCGGAACCGCGAAGCTGCGGCAGTTGCGGTCGACCACGCCCCGGCGTTCGTCGGCCGCCATCCGGGCGCCCCCGACCAGGTGGGCGTACCGGTTGATGGTGATCACCTCGGCCGCCCCGGCGGCGGTGAGGATCCGCTCCATCACCTCCTGCGCCGCGGACATCAGCTGCCGGTCGTTGTCGCACTGGCTGTAGCTGAAGCTGGCCACCGGCAGGCCGTGCCGGTCCTTCTCACCGGCCAGGGTCACGCGGTTCTCCGCCAGGGGCAGGAACTCGCAGAGCGCGCCGAGGCAGGCCCAGTGCGGGTAGTCGCTCATGTACCGGCGCAGGTTGGCGCCCCAGTGCCCCTGCGCGGCGACATGTTCGGCCCAGGTGATCGGCAGCGGGGAGACGCACTGGATGGAGAATCCGCGCTTGTACGGTTTGGCCGGGTCCGTTTCGTAGAACTGTTCGGTGCTGGCCTCCGGCGGGGGCGCCTTCCACATCCGCACTTCCGCCTCGAAGCGGCCGGCGGTCTGGGGTGCTCCCTGGACCATCAGGTACCGGCCCACCATGTCGAAGTCGTTGCACATCCCGTCCGGGAACCGGTGCGATGTGGAGTTTAACAGCAGCCGCGGCGTCTCGATCGAGTAGCCGGCGACGGCGACCATCCGGGCGCGCTGGAAGCGTTCGACGCCGTGCCGGGCGTAGTGCACGCCGGTGGCCCGGCCGGTGCGTTCGTCGAAGCCGATCCGCGTCGCCATGGCCTCGGCCCGCACTTCGGCGCCGTGGGCGAGGGCGTCGGGGATATGCGTGATGAGCGGGGACGCCTTGGCATTGACCTTGCAGCCCTGCAGGCAGAAGCCGCGGTAGATGCAGTGCGGCCGGTTGCCGAAGCGCCCGTTGGCGATCGCCACCGGGCCCACCTTTGCCGTGATGCCGCAGGCCCGCGCCCCGCGCAGGAACAGCTCCCCGTTGCCGGACATCGGGTGCGGGCGGTGCGGATAGCCGTGCGGATCGCCCCACGGCCAGTGTTCCCCGGCCACCGGCAGCTCCTCCTCGAGGTCTTCGTAGTAGGGGCGCAGATCGGTATACTCCAGCGGCCAGTCAGCGCCGACCCCGTCGCAGCTGTTGGTATGGAAGTCGCTGGGGTGGAAGCGCGGCGTGTACCCGGCGTAGTGGACCATCGACCCGCCCACGCCGCGGCCGGAGTTGTTCGAGCCCAGCGGCACCGGATCCGTCCCCGCGATGACCCGCGGCTCGGTCCAGTACAGGTGGTGGGAACCTGCCTCGTCGCTGACCCAGTCCCGCTCCGGATCCCAGAACGGGCCGGCCTCCAGCGCCACCACACGCCATCCGGCCCGGGCCAGCCGCTGCAGCAGGGTCGACCCGCCGGCACCGCAGCCGACGATCACGAGGTCGACCTCGTCCTCGTCCGCGAAGCTGTGCATGTCCCGGCGCAGGCCGTGGCCGGTTCCGGGGGAGGGCGGCAGCAGCCAGGCGGATTCGTTGCGGCGGCGGACGCCGGTCATCCTCCACCTCCGCGGGTGCGCGCCGGGTCCTCGTTGGGCCGGGTATCGCGCACCTCGAACGGCTCCAGCCGGTCAACACCGAGGTTCTTGTAGCCGCGCGGATAGGCCGGGCCGGCGAAGCCGATCTCGTCCCAGGCCCACGGGTGGGCGTAGAAGGCGGTGCAGGCGTACCGGGTCCACAGGCTCCAGAGCCGGTCGGCGGGGAAACCGTGCCACTGCCCGTTGTGCAGTTCCTGGATTTCGTGCAGCAGCCGGGCCTGCCGGATGCGGGACACCTCGGCGAAGCCGCGGTCCCAGCGGGCGTGCGCCTCCTGGTCGAGCGCGGCCAGCGAGGCCTTCCACGCCTCGCCGTCCCGCGGCATGTCCTCGTAATGCCAGCCGTCGGTTTCCTCCTCCGCCAGCCGGGCATCGACGAGGTTCACCACCGGAACCCGGGGCTCGGCGTGCTGGTCCAGGAGCTGGTCGAAGAGCGCCCGGGCAACCGCCTCCTCGGCGGGGGTGAAGAAGCGGATGTCGGCGGGGCGCCCAAGCCGGGCCATGACCACCGCGGCCGTGGCCGGATCCCAGTGCCGGGCCTGGGCCAGCGTGCTGAACCCCGGGTAGCGGCCGCCGGGGGTGAAACCGCTCACCGCTCCCGCCTCAGGACCGAGGCGAGCAGGCCCAGGCCGCCGACCAGGGTGACCAGCAGCGGGGCGAACAGCGGCGGCCCCATCTCGACGTTGTAGCGCAGGTTCGAGAACCCGCCCGGCTTCTGCCGGATGCCGCGCAGGTGCAGCCACGTGCCCTGCAGTCCGTTGGCCACGATGGCGGCGCTGGCCAGCGGCAGAGCGGTCTTGGCCGCCCGGTGGCTGACGACGCCGGCCACGCCGGCGGCAGCGCCGACCGGCCCGAGGGCCACCGGCGCCCACATCCATTTGTTGCCGAAGCTGGCCTTGTCATGCTCGAGATAGATTTCCGCGGCCGTGACCAGCGCTCCGGCGGCGGTCAGCCCCGAGAGCGAGCGTTCGAACCGGCCGGTCCGCACGTTGCGGACGAACCGGTCGATGCCGTGGACCGGCTCGGCGTGGCCGCGTTTTATCAGGGGTTTCATCGGGCTGCTCCTTCAAGCCGGGCGGGGGACTGTCCGTCGTGCCGTCCCGGGAGGGGACCGGACAAACAAGTGCGCCGACGCAACCTTTGTCCGAAGGCAACCACCGGGAGGATACTGGGGAATGTGAACGAGCCTGCTGCCCCCGGTGCCGTGTCCCCTGCCTCCGAGCGGGAGGTCGAGGCCGTGATGGGCGCCGCGAACGTGCTCATGGGTGTCGCCGCCCGGTCGGTGGCGGAAGTGGAGGACATTGTGTCCAGCCCGCAGCTGCGGGTCCTGGTCCTGATCGACTCGCGGGGGCCGCAGAACCTCGGCGGCGTGGCCGCCGAACTGGGGGTGCACCCTTCCAATGCCACGCGCACCTGCGAGCGCCTGGTGGTCGCCGGGCTGATCAAGCGGCGCGATGATCCGGCCGACCGGCGGTATGTTCGGCTTGAACTCACCGCGCGGGGGAAGGAGCTGGTGGCCACGGTGCTGGACCACCGGCGGCAGGCCATCGCGGAGGTGATTTCACGCATGCCGGCCGGTAAGCGCAGGGCGCTGGCGGAGGCGATGGAGGCCTTTGCGGCCGCCGCCGGCGGGGACGGCACCACGGACGGGCGCTTCACGCTCAAGTCGGGCGCCTGAACCGCGCTCACCGCGAGCCCCCGGTGACCGCAACAACGCGGGACGGTGTTCGCACGCCGGTCCCTCCTTTGAATCCCGCCGGCTTCGATGGCTTGGGCGGCCGAGGAACGAGGTGCTCGGCCTGTGGTGCTTGAAGCAGGACCGTCTCTATATGAATCTTCCCGCAATTCTTGCGATGGCGCAATAGTATTCGGGCCTGGCCGGGGCACTCGGCGGCCCGCCCGGCGGCGGAGGAGGCGGTGCCGGGCGGCGGGAACCGCTCAGGCAGTTCGGCGGTGGCGGGAGCCCGGAAGCCTTGCCGGGCGCCTTC
>NZ_JBHTML010000108.1:0-13823 GCF_042679445.1 Arthrobacter sp. GCM10027362 | reverse complement strand
GCTGGAGCCGCAGCCGCGCTAGGTGCCGCCCGGCGTCGTCGGCAGCCAGGGTCCGCACGGTGAGGGTGCCCTTGCGCCAGCCGCTGCGCAAGCGCCGGGAGCGTTTGATCCGCCGCACCACCAGCCAGGTGGACAGGACGGCGGCCATGCCGAAAATCAGCAGGATGGTGCCGCCAAACAGCAGGAGCTCGGCCAGTACGTCGACGGGGCTTGTGCCGGCAGGTGCCATGGCGGCTGCGGTCAATCCGGGCATGGAATAAGTCTGCCCCTAACGCCGCCGGGAGGCCAGAACCGGCGGGCAGGCAAAAACGCGGGCCGGTTCCTTGTGCAAGGAACCGGCCCGCGTGAGCAGGTCAGCTCGGCGCTAAGCGCCTTGGAATGGGGAGGTCCCCAATTTCCTTAGAGGGGGCGGATATCCGCAGCCTGCAGGCCCTTGGGGCCCTGGACGACCTCGAACTCGACCTTCTGGTCTTCACGCAGTTCGCGGTAGCCGCCGGTCGAAGCGATGGCCGAGTAGTGGGCGAAGACGTCGTCGCTGCCGTCGTCCGGGGCGATGAAGCCGAAGCCCTTTTCGGCGTTAAACCATTTGACGATTCCAGTTGCCATTATGTGTGCTCCTCTTGAGCCTTCAGAGGACTCCGCGTTTCGGAATCCCGGTGCAGCGGTGTTCTTTTCCGCCGTTCAGAGAAGCACAAGCCCTTCGGTGAAGGGGCCTGTTGCTAAAAATCAAATGCGCAACACAACAACTACGCTCCCCACTATACACGTATAGCCAATGCCCGCCAGCAGTGCCGAAGCACGGCGGGCAGGCGGCCGGTCAGGAGCCGAGCGGGTGGGCGATCTCGTCCCGCGGCATCCTGGCCGCCACCAGCGCGATGAGTCCAAGCACCGGGGTGGCCAGCGATACGACGAGGAAAATCAGCCAGATCGGCACCACCGCGGCCAGCGGCCCGGCGGCGGCCATGGACACCGGCATCAGCGCCAGCGAGACGAAGAAATCCAGGCTTGACACCCGGCCCAGCAGATGCCGCGGCACCCGGCGCTGCAGCAGCGTTCCCCAGATCACCGCGGACGCTCCCCAGGTCACGCCCACCACCAGCATGACCGCCGCCATGGACCAGAAGCTGTCCATGAAGCCGATGAATGCCAGCGGCACCGTGCCGAGGCCCCAGGACATCACCATCACCGTTAGGTAGCGGCGGGGCAGCGGCAGCGAGGACACCAGCAAGGCACCCACCGCCATGGCGCCGCCCCAGATGGCCAGCAGGAAACCGAACGTCTGCGCGCCGCCGCCGAGCTGGTCCCGGACCAGGAACGGCAGCAGCACCTCGATTGGTCCCTCGCTCAGCAGCACGGCGACCACGGCGAAGAGCAGCGTCCACAGCAGCCACGGGGTCCGCACCGTGTAGCCGAAGCCCTCGCGCAGATCCGCCCAGGCCGAGCGGCGGACGGGCTTCGCTCCGGCTGTGCTTGCGCCGTGCCGGGCATCCGGCACGGCGTCGTCCCGGTCCGGGTGCCCGTCCAGCGGGGGCTCCGGACGCAGGAACAGCAGCGTGAGCAGGGCCGTGGTGTGGGCGGCGGCAATCAGTGCTGCCGCATGCGCCGGGGAGCTGGCGGCAATGACCAGGCCGGCGGCCGCCGGCCCGCCGGCCTGCTGCAGCAGCGGGCGGATCATCCCCTCCATGCCGTTGGCCGCCAGCAGCTCTTCCGGCGGAAGGATCCGCGGCAGGATGGCGGAGTAGGCGGGGAAGAAGAAGGCGGAGGCGGTGCCCAGCACGAATGCGGCCACCGCCAGATGCCACAGCTGCAGGGCGCCGCTCAGCGCCAGCACCGCGACGGATCCGATGGCGCACAGGTTGGCCGCCTCCACCATGACCAGGATCCGGCGGCGGGGCAGCCGGTCCGCGGCGATGCCGCCCAGCAGGACGAACGCCACCAGCCCGACGGCGGCCAGCGTGGCCACCAGCGAGAGCTCGACGGGCCCGCCGCCGAGTCCAAGCACCTGGTAGACCATGGTCACCGCCCACATGCCGGTGCCGAAAATGGAGACGGAGAGTGCGCCGATCAGGATGCGGAAGTCCCTGGTGGCCAGTGGCCGGAGCACGCGGAACCGTCCCGGGCCGGAAGCTTCAGGGATGCGCCGGGCCGGGGCGGGCAGGGAGGACGCGTCGTTGTAATCCATGGTCGGTGGCTGTCGTCGCGGGCGGCGGCCCTCCTCCACTTTCCGTCCGGGGAGAAGGCCGGTCAAGGTCTTGACCGGCGCCGCGGCAGGCGTATATTTAACCCATTGGTTATTTAACTGATTGGCTAAACGGATGGCGACGGACCGCCTGAGCATGATCTTCGCGGCGCTGGCGGATCCCACGCGGCGCGCGATCCTGGCCCGGCTCGCCGAGGGCGAGGCCACCGTGGGCGAGTTGGCCGCACCGTTCGACATCAGTCTGCCCGCGGTCTCGCGGCACCTGAAGGTCCTGGAGGCTGCAGGACTGATCTCCCGTACCCGTTCTGCCCAGTGGCGGTCCTCCCGCCTGGAGGCAGCCCCGCTCAGGGAAGCCACTGCGTGGATGGAAAACTACCGGCGCTTCTGGGATGAAAGCTTCGACCGCCTGGACGCGCACCTGAAGAAACTCCAACAGGAAAAGGAGGGCGAAGGATCATGACTGAAACATCTGCCCAGGACACCACCCTGGTGCTGACCCGTACTTTTGACGCACCGCGGGAACTGGTGTTCAAGGCCTTTATCGACCCGGACCAGCTCACCCAGTGGTTCGGGCCCGTAGGTGTGAGCACCCCGCGTGAGCTCATCGAGGTGGATCCGCGCGTCGGCGGCGTCTGGCGCCTGACCATGGTCATGGATGAGGACGGCGCGCGCTCGCCGATCGACGCCGTGATTACCCGGTTCGTGGAGCCGGAGTTGCTCGAGGCGCACATCTCCGCGGAGGCAATGGACCGGGACAACACGCACCTGGACGTGTCCATGCTCCTGACCTTCGAGGACGACGGCGGCAGGACGCGCCTGACGCTGCGGCAGGGTCCGTTCCCCTCCAGGGACTTCACGGACCAGACGCACGAGGGCTGGGAGAGCTCGTTCACCAGGCTGGATAGGCTGCTGGTCCGCACCTGACGGTGTCCGCGGGCGACACCTGCCGCCAGCCGCTGCAGCCGGCTTGCGGCGGGTGCCGCCGGATCGGGGCCGCGGGCGCTACCTTTTCGGAACCAGCACCCCGAAGACCCGCATTTCGGCCAAATGCTGGCCGTCCTGGTCGTGGATGCTGATGTCCACGATGTTGTTGCGGCCAAAGCGCGTATGTTCGACGCCGGTGGCCACCAGCCGGGCCCCGGCACCGCCGGGAGCGATGTAGGTGATTTCTGCCTGCCGGGATACCGACGGGGCCCCGACCGATTCGCAGACGAAGGCGAAGCACGTGTCGCCCAGGGTGAACAGGTAGCCGCCGTGCAGGATATGGTGGCCGTTCAGCATGAACTCCTGGACGTCCATCGCCATGACCACGCGGCCTTCCTCGGCCTCGACCACCTCGATGCCCAGATGCTGGGAGGCTTTGTCGAAGGAGTAGCGGTGGCGGATAAGCTCCTCAACGGTGGCGAAATGCTCAGCGGTGGCGGGTGTGGTCATGGCATTCTCCTGATGGTGCCTGCGTCTATGGCGTGAGGCCACTTTACCGGGCGCCGCCGCTGCCCTGCCCAACCAGACGACCGAGGTGAAGATGACCAAGAGTTCCGAGACCAACTTCACGCCCCCGGCCCTGAGGCGGCGCCTGCCGAGGCCGTCCGAGCTCGCCCCGCTGATGCAGTTCAAGGCTCCGGCCCTCGGGACCGCCGCCAGGCTGCGCCGGGCCAACACCATCGGGGATTTGCGGGCAATTGCCAGGCGGCGCACGCCCAAGGCGCCCTTCGATTACACCGACGGCGCGGCCGAAGCCGAGATCACGCTGGCGCGGGCCCGGCAGGCCTTCCTGGACCTGGAATTCCGGCCCGGCATCCTGCGCAATGTCAAGGACGTGGACCTGGGCGCGGAGATCCTGGGCAAGCGGGCGAGCCTGCCCTTCGGCATCGCGCCCACCGGCTTCACCCGGATGATGCAGTCCGAGGGCGAATACGCCGGTTCCCGCGCGGCCGCCGCAGCGGGCATCCCGTACACCCTCTCCACCATGGGTACCGCATCCATCGAGGATGTGGCTGCCGCGGCGCCGGACGGGCGGAACTGGTTCCAGCTGTACCTGTGGACGGACCGGGACCGCTCGCTGGCCCTGGTGGACCGGGCGGCCAAGGCCGGGGTGGACACGCTGATGGTCACGGTGGACACCCCGGTGGGCGGGGCCCGGCTGCGGGACGTGCGCAACGGGATGACCATCCCGCCGGCACTGACGCTGAAGACGGTGCTGGACGCCTCCTACCGTCCGGCCTGGTGGTTCAACTTCCTCACCCACGAGCCGCTGTCCTTTGCCAACCTCTCGCGCTATTCCGGCACGGTCACCGAACTGATCAACTCCATGTTCGACCCGACCCTCAGCTTCGAGGACCTGGACTGGCTGCGGGCGACCTGGCAGGGCAAGCTGGTGGTCAAGGGCATTCAGACCATCGATGACGCCAAGCGCGTAGTGGACCACGGCGCGGACGGGATTGTGCTTTCCAACCACGGCGGACGGCAGCTGGACCGTGCGCCGGTTCCGCTGCACCTGCTCCCGGAGGTGGCCGCGGCGCTGAAGGGCAGGACGGCGATCCTGCTGGATACCGGCATCATGAGCGGCGGGGACATCGTGGCGGCGCTGGCCCTCGGCGCCGATTTCACGCTGATCGGCCGGGCGTACCTGTACGGGTTGATGGCCGGCGGCCGCGCCGGGGTGGACCGGGCCATCGGGATCCTGGGCACCGAGGCGGCCCTGACCATGCGCCTGCTCGGGGTGAACAAGGTGGCGGACCTGAACCCGGACCACGTGCGCCTGCTTGAGCATTAAATGGCGGCGGCGGGTTGCCTTCCGGAGCTTTCGCGCCGGAGACGGCACCCGCGGCCTGATAAAGAGCCTGGGTCAGTCCTCGGCGGAGAGGATCCGGCGCCGGGCGCCGAGCAGGTCCACGCCGGGACGGTACGCGACGTAGCCTTCGACGGCGTCGAGCACCTCGACGATGTGCGCGCGGTCGGCGGCCACGAGCCCGACGCCGACGGCGGCCCGCCGGTACAGGTCCTGGTGCTCCACCTCCGCTATGGAGACGTCGAAGCGCTTGCGGACCTCGGCGATCAGGGGCCGGACCACCGAACGCTTTTCCTTCAGCGAATGCACGTCTCCGAGCAGCAGGTCGAATTCGATCCAGCCGATCCACATGGTCTGGTCTTTCCGGGCCTCAGCCGAGATTCTCGTGCAGGAAGGCCAGTGTCCGGCGCCAGGCATCCTGCGCGGCGGCCTTGTTATAGGCCGCCGGGTTGGTGTCGTTGAAGAAGGCATGGCCGGTCTCCGGGTAGACGTGGGCCTGGAAGTCCACGCCGGCCTCGGCGAACCGTTGCCGCAGCTCGGGCAGCCCGTCCACCAGCCGGCCGTCCTGTTCGCCGTAGAAGGCCAGCACCGGGCAGGCGATCCTGCCTGCCTCCTCCGGGCCGAGGTCCGCGCTGCCGTAGTACGGCACCGCGGCCTGCAGCCGCGGCTCGGCGGCCGCCAGCGCGAAGGAGCAGGTGCCGCCGAAGCAGTAGCCGACGGCGCCGGTCCGCCCGTCGCCTTCCGGCGCCGCGTTCAGGTATTCGAAGGTTTCCTGCAGCGCCGCTTTGACCCGGATGGCGGCTTCCGGGGCGCGCAGCTGGGCGGTGGCTTCACGCCGCCGCGGCTGCGCCTGGGCGCGTTTGGCCGGATCCGCCAAGGCGGCGCCGAGGCTCTCGAGGACGGCCGTATCGAGCCCGGAGGCGGATAGCAGGTCCGGAGCCACGGCCAGGTAGCCCTCGGCCGCGAACCGGTCCGCCACGTCCCTGATGTGGTCCACCAGCCCCTGGATCTCGTGGATGACCACCAGGGAACCGCGGATTTCGTCCTCCGGGTAGCTCAGGTAGGCCTTGAACTCCCCGCCGCCGCTGCCAAGCTGGATCATTTCTCCCATGCGCGCCACCATGGCACAGGCACGGGAGTCCGCGCCAGCCCGGTGATCCCGGCGCTTGAGGGGCGCCCGGTGACCGGCCAGGAGCCGTCCGGTCCGCGCGGAGACAAACCAAGACGGCTGGCATATCAATGGAGAACCTTAATGTATTTCCCTTTACTAATCCCCCGCCCTACTCTGGACCCACGGTGGCGTTACCCAAGGTGGAGGATGATGGCGAGGTGGAGGCCAGGCAGCTGCGCTACTTCGTCGCCGTCGCCGAGGAACGCCACTTCGGACGGGCCGCGGCACGCCTGCACATGGCCCAGCCGCCGCTGTCCCAGCAGATCAAGCAGCTCGAGGAGCAGCTGGGCACACAGCTGCTGGCCCGCACCACGCGGAAGGTGGAGCTCACCGCCGCCGGCGAACTGCTGCTGGAGCGGGGGCGGCGGATCCTGGAGGACCTGGACAGCCTCGAGTCCGACGTCGCCCAGGTGGGTGCCGGCATCCGCGGGGTGCTGCGGATTGGATTCACCGGCTCGGCCACCTACCGGCTCATGCCGCAAATCGTCCGCGAGGCCAAGGAGAAGATGCCGGGCCTGCTGCTGAACGTCCACGGCGAGATGCTCACGCCGCAGTTGGTGGCCGGGCTGGATGACCACAGCCTGGACGTGGCCGTGCTGCGGCCGCCGGTGCGCTCGCCGAACCTGCGGCTGAAGTTCCTCGAGCACGACGAGCTGGTGGTCGCACTTCCGGACGACTCGCCGCTGGCCGAATCCGGCACCCTCTCGCTGGCACAGCTGGCCGGTGAGCCGTTCGTCAGCTACCCGATGAATTCGGCCGTAAGCGGGATCTTCCTGGACGCCTGCCGCAAGGCGGGGTTCTTCCCCCGGATCGTGCAGGAAGCCAGGGAGACCTCGACGCTGCTCTCCTTCGTGGCGGCAGGCGCCGGGGTCGCCCTGATTCCAACGACGACCAGGACCTTCTCCATCCGCGGCACCGTCTTCCGCCCGCTGCGCGAGGCGCCGCCGGTGGACCTGGCCGTCGCCTGGCGCAGTGAGGACAGCTCGAAGCTGCTGGCCAACTTCATCACCCTTCTGGAAAGCGTTTCCCACCCTGCAAAGGACCCCCGGCGTGAAGATCGAGCACATTGAAGCCATCCCGTATTCCATCCCCTATGCCAAGCCGCTGAAGTTTGCCAGCGGGCAGGTGACCGAGGCGGACCACGTACTCATCCGGGTGCACACGGACGAAGGCCTGGTGGGCACCGCGGACACCCCGCCCCGGCCCTACACCTACGGCGAGACCCAGGACTCCATCGTCGCGGTGACCACCAGGATCTTCGCCCCCGCGGTGGCCGGGCTGGACCCGCTGGACCGGCAGAAGGTGCAGGCGGTCCTGGCCCGGACCATCCACAACCAGACGGCCAAGGGCGGGCTGGACATAGCCCTCTGGGACATCATCGGCCAGGCGGCCGGACTTCCCGTGACCCGGCTGCTTGGCGGCTACACGGACTCCATGCGGGTCTCCCACATGCTCGGCTTCGCCCCGGCCCAGGCGCTGCTGGACGAGGCGCTGCGCTTCCGCAGCGCATACGGGATCAATACCTTCAAGCTCAAGGTCGGCCGGCGGCCGCTGGCGCTGGACATTGAGGCGTGCCACGTGCTGCGCGAGGGGCTGGGGGAGGAGACCGAAATCTACCTGGATGCCAACCGCGGCTGGACCGCCAACGAGGCGCTCGAAGTGCTCCGCCGTACCGAGGGCCTGGGCCTGTCCCTGCTGGAGGAGCCCTGCGACGCCAAGGAGGCCATGAGCCGGCGCCGGCTGGTGGACAAGTCCCCGATCCCGGTGGTCGGCGACGAGTCCGTACCGACGGCGGGGGACGTCTCCCGCGAACTGCTCTCCGGCGGCTGCAACGCGGTCAGCATCAAGACCGCCCGCAGCGGCTTCACCGAGGCCCAGCAGATCCTGGGCCTGTGCACGGGGCTGGGCGTCGATGTCGTGATGGGCAACCAGATCGACACCCAGATCGGCACCGTCGCCACCGTCACCTTCGGCGCCGCGCACGAGGCGACCTCCCGCCGCGCCGGGGAGCTGTCCAACTTCCTGGACATGAGCGATGACCTGCTGGCCGAGCCTCTGGTGATCAGGGACGGCCGGATCGCCGCCCGCCAGGTTCCCGGCGTCGGCGCCGCCATCGACGAGGACAAGCTCGCGCACTACCGCCAGGACACCAAGTAACCGCCCGGGCTCCTGCCCGGGCGAGGAAAAGGAGCACCATGAAGTATCTGGTCCGTATGGACGTGAACCTCCCTGCCGACATGCCCGAGGAACAGGCCGCCCGAATCAAGGCCACCGAAAAGGCCTACTCGCAGAACCTGCAGCGGGAGGGCAAATGGGCCGGAATCTGGCGTGTGGTGGGCGAATACGCCAACTACAGCCTTTTCGAGGTCGACAGCCATGACGAGCTGCACGAGATCCTCTCCGGGCTGCCGCTCTTCCCGTATATGGACATCGAGGTCATTCCGCTGGCCAAGCACCCCTCCGACATCCACTGACCGCCGTCGTCGTCAAGGCCCTGGGGGCTCTGGCGGAGCCGTCGGGAATCCAGAGCCGGGCGGTACCAATGGGCGGCAAATAAGTATTTGTCTCCACCTAAACTCCCCGGTTAGGGTGCATATATAGCCAGGCTGTGTTCTGCATCACAGGCCGCTGAGGGCCTTGCCGTCCGAATCCGCAGGCCGGACCTACCCATCATCAGGAGATTTCCATGACCCAGGAAACCGAAGCCACCGCCGCCGCCTCCGGGACCCGTGCCACCGAGCGCTTCCGGGAGCACAAGCAGGCCGCCGCCGGCACCAGCCCGGAGCGGGTGAGCCGGCTCGCCTCGCGGGTGATCAACGCGATCAATGACACGGTGCTGGAGGAGAAGGTTACCTACGACGAGTACAACGCATTCAAGGCCTGGCTGATCAAGGTCGGCGAGGACGGCGAATGGCCGCTGTTCCTGGACGTGTGGGTCGAGCACTCGGTGGAGCAGGTCGCCAACGAGCACCGGCACGGCACCAAGGGCACCATCGAGGGCCCGTACTACGTGCCCAATGCCCCCGAGTTGGCCTCCCCGGCGACGCTGCCGATGCGGCCGGACGAGCCGGGCACCCCGCTGCTCTTCCAGGGCCGGGTGACCAATGTGGATGGTGAGCCGCTGGCCGGCGCGCATGTGGAGATCTGGCACGCGGACCACCTGGGCTTCTACTCCCAGTACGCGCCGGGGCTGCCGGAGTGGAACCTGCGCGGAACCGTCATCGCCGACGCCGACGGCTACTACCAGATCAACACCATCCAGCCGGCGCCCTACCAGATTCCCACCGACGGGGCCTGCGGGCAGCTGATCGCCGCCGCCGGCTGGCACGCCTGGCGCCCGGCGCACCTGCACCTGAAGGTCTCCGCCCCC
Source organism: Arthrobacter sp. GCM10027362 (assembly GCF_042679445.1). Lineage (NCBI taxonomy): Bacteria > Bacillati > Actinomycetota > Actinomycetes > Micrococcales > Micrococcaceae > Arthrobacter > Arthrobacter sp. GCM10027362. The sequence goes on along the minus strand of NZ_JBHTML010000108.1, from coordinate 4,291 downwards.
GGGTACGAGCAGCTGACCAGCCAGTTGTACTTCCAGGGCGACGCGCATCTCAGCGATGACATCGCCTCGGCGGTCAAGCCCGAGCTGATCCTGGACCCGACCCCGCGCGCGGACGGGGCGGGTAAGGAGGTTACCTATAACTTCGCCCTCGACCCCGCCGAGTAACCGGCTCGGCCGTGAACGGGCAGCCCGCCACCGATCCGCGCGCTGCGGAACGCCTTCGGCCGGTTTGCCACCGGGGTCACCGTGGTCACCTGCCGGTCGCAGGACGGTGTGCCGCACGGGGCCACGGTCAACGCGTTCACCGCGGTGTCCCTGGACCCGCCGCTGGCCCAGGTCACCCTGACCCGCAGTTCCAAGGCGGCCCGCTACCTGGAAGACGCGCCGTTCGCCATCAACATCCTCTCGCAGGACCAGTTGGACGTGGCCTGGCACTTTGCCGGCAAGCCGATGCCGGCGGACCCCCGGTGGCGGCTGGATGGCGAAGTGCCGGTGTTGCTGAAGAACACGGCCACCTTGGAGTGCAAGCCTTGGAACATTTACGACGGCGGCGACCACGTCATCGTCATCGGCGAGGTGATTGCCGTGGAGATCACCGACCGGGACCCGCTGCTGTTCTTCGGCGGAAAGTTCCGTGAACTGGGGCCGCCGGCCGGCTCCAGCCCCTGGCACCACTGCGGGGACTCTCTGGAACTGGGCTGGTTCTCCGGTGCCGGCGCCTTCACGCCCTTTACCCACGCCTGGCGCACCAAGCAAGACAAAAATTGGGCGACAGGTGTTCCCTCGCCTGAAAAATTGGTCAGCACATATTGTCTTTTCCGGGAAAGTGCACCGCGGGCCCGCCAAACTGCAGGACTGCAGTGCACTTTCTGTTGGGGGAGTGGCTCTGCTGACCAATTTCTTGATCCGCCCCGCATCTGCTGGCCGATTTTTGTGGCAGGAGGGGCGGGTTGGGCAGGGATCCGCGATACGGTCGACAGGACGAACATCTGCCCCGAAGACGGAGGAAGTCATGCCCCGGATAGACGCTGCCGCCACGGTGGTTCTGCTGCGGGACGCTGCGGACGGGCCCGAGGTCCTGCTGCTGGAACGGCCGCACGACACCGGGTCCTTTGCAGGTGCCTGGGTCTTTCCCGGCGGCAAGGTGGATCCGCAGGACTACGACGAGGGTGGTGAGGCCGGCGCAGACGACGCGGGGAAGCGCGACCGGCTCGCCGCCCGCCGGGCGGGCGTGAGGGAGGCCCGGGAGGAAACCGGGCTGGTACTGGAAGCGGCCGATCTGGTGGAACTGTCCTGCTGGATCCCGCCGGCCGAGGCGCCGAGGCGCTTTCACACCTGGTTCTTCCTGGCCAGGGCTCCCGGCGGGACCATCGTCCTGAACCCGGGCGAACACATGGACCATGCCTGGCTCACCCCCCGCGAAGCACTGCGGCGGCACGGCGAGGGGCAGATCCGGCTGATGCCGCCGACCTGGGTGACGCTGCACGGGCTCCTGCAGGCCGAGTCGGTGGATGCGGTGCTGGCGCGGGCACGCAGGAGCCGGCCCGTCACCTACCAAAGCCGCCTGCTGGGCAATTCGGCGGGCGCCCGGATCATTGCCTGGTCCGGCGACGCCGAGTACGAGCCGGGCCAGGCACCGTCGTCGGGCCGGAACCGGCTGGTCATGACGCGCCTGCCTTGGGTCTACGAGCACAGCGCCCCGGTGCCGGAGTAGCCGGTTTCGCTGCTCCAGCAGCGGGCACCGGCATTCATCGACGCCCGGGCCCGGCCTCCGGCTCCTTCCCGTACAGTTCGTCCACCAGCGCGAGTCCCTGCCGGGCCCACTCGATTTCCTGCTCCGCCCGGGCCACCAAGCCCTGGTAGGTGAACCGTTTGAAGGCCGTGGCTGCACGGTGCTCGTTCTTCGGCAGTGTGGCCAGGCGGCGGTTCAGCATGCCGCTGTGCCCCGTGTCGATTTCGCGGATCTGCTCTTCCCACTGTGCCTTGAGGGCGCGGTGGTGCTCCTCGTGGGCGCGCAACTGCCTGCGGGCCGCCTCCGGCTCGGCCCATTCCAGGTAGGCCGCCTTCAGGTGCATCGGGTCCCGCTCGCGGCCGTACTCCAAGGTCCCGTTCATCCACTCCCGGAACGCTTCGATGCCCGCCTCGGTGACGTGGTACTCCGTCTTGCGTCCGCGTTGGCCCCACGGCACTTCCTTGCCGACCAGCAGCCCGTCCCGCTCCATCTTGCGCAGCTCGGGGTAGATCTGCGAGTCCGGGGCGTGCCAGACGTAGCCGACGGAGGAATCGAACCGTTTGTGCAGGTCGTAGCCGGTCATCGGTTCGACGGTTAGCAGCGCCAGGAGCGCGGTGCGCAGGCTCATGCGAGGCTCCCGAAGTCAGGTCCGGCAAGAAATTAGTGTTGCCACTATATCGATAGATAGCCTGCGACGCCGCTGCCGCACCAGCAGTGTCCTAAGCCCCGGAACACGGAAGACGAAACCGCAAATGGAACTGCGCGGCAGAATCAACCAATCAAGGGTTCCGCCCCGCAGTGCTCCTCATCGGCTTTGCGTCCTGCTGAACGCCCTGGACTGGGTTGGCCGCGGCATCCGCGAAGAAGCGGGTCCGGTCAGGGCCTGGGGGGAGCGCCCCAATCCCTACCCGGCATTGCCGGCGCTGCCGCCGGCCACCTTGTAGCTCCAGAGTTCGGAGGCGATGCCCACCGGCTTCTGTGCCGGCGCCTCGCCGGCTTCCTGGCCGTGGCCCTTGGCGAAGGCACGGGACTTCTGCCAGGCCTCGAAGGACTCCTCGTCGCGCCAGCGCGTCACCACCAACCAAGTGGTGCGCTCGTCCGTGGGCTGGAGCAGTTCGAAGCCCTCGAAGCCGTCCTGGTTGTCCACGGCGCCGGCCCGGGCGGCAAAACGTTTGGCGAGCTCGTCGCCGGAGCCTGCGGGAACGGTGATGGCGTTGATCTTGATGATGCTCATGGGCTCATTATGCTCTCCAGCCCCGGCTACACTGGGCGGCGTATCGGATTATGACGGCAGGGATCGGCATGAAGGAACACCGCGGGAAGAAGTCCTGGCGCCAGCTCACAGGGCGGCAGAAGCTGTCCATCCTGGTCTACGCCGCCGGGCAGCTGGCGCTGCTGGCCGCCGCGCTGACGGACCTGAAGAAGCGCCCGCCGGAGCAGGTCAACGGGTCCAAGGGTGCCTGGGCCGCGGCCTGCTTCGTCAACTACCTGGGCCCGGCCGCCTACTTCGTCTTCGGCCGCAAGAAGTAGCCGGTCAGCGGTTATCCCACTCGCTGTAGGGGATGCGGGCGATTTCGAGGATTTCGCCGAGCCTGCTCCACTCGTTGCGCCCCATGCGGGCCAGCGGCTTGAGCCGCCGTGCGTCCGGATGGGTGCCGTCCAGCACGTCCGGCCGGACGGCGGCATGGACCACCTCCCCGAGGACAAGGAACGAATTGCCCACCGGGATGACCTGGTGGAGCCGGCATTCGAGGGCCACCGGGGATTCGGCGACCCGCGGCGGACGCACGGCGAGGCTGGGTTCCCGGGTCAGTCCCGCGGCGTCGAACTCGGAAATCCCGGGCGGAAAATTCGTGCCGGTGTCGTTGATTTTCGTGAAGAGGTCCTCGGCGGCGAAGTTCACCACGAACTCACCGGTGGCCTCCACATTGTTCAGCGTGTCCTTGCGGGCCGTCGGCGTGAACTGGACAATCGGGGGCTTGGTCGAGGCGACCGTGAAGAAGGAATGCGGAGCGAGGTTGTCCACGCCGCCGGCGCTGGTGCTCGAGACCCAGGCAATGGGGCGGGGGATGACCACCGAGGTCAGGAACTTGTAGAAGTCCCGGGAACTCATGTCCTTGGGGGAGAAGTCTGCCCGCATGGTCTTATATGACCATATTTGTAGTTGTTTCACGCGCATCCGGAGGCTGACCGCGGACCTGAACCTGCTGCGGACCTTCAGGGACATCTACGAAACCGGCAGCATCACCCGAACCGCCGAGGCCAGGTTTGTCACCCAGCCCTCGGTCAGCCACGCGCTCACCCGGCTGCGGCGCGAACTCTCGGACGATCTTTTCGTCCGCCGCGGCGGCCGCATGAAACCGGCTCCGTGGGCTGTCGGCCTGTATGTTCAAGGAATCCGTCGACAGGATCGACCTGGCCGTGGACAGCGGCCGCGGCTTCGACCCGGCCGTTTCCTCCCGTGCCGGCCCCCGTGCCGCTGCTGCCGCCGGGCCCCGCCCCGGAAGCGGTGTCCCGGCCGGCCGACCTGTTTGCCGGTGCCCGGAGCCCGATGCTGGC
>NZ_JBHTML010000107.1:0-13853 GCF_042679445.1 Arthrobacter sp. GCM10027362 | reverse complement strand
GGCCGCCCGGCGGCGCAGGCCTCGCAGCGGCCGCAGCCGGCCACAGCCAGCGGGACTACGCGGGTTCCGGGGGAGGGCCAGTCCGGCACGAGCAGGCCCGTGGCCGAAACCACGCCCACGGCTTCCTGGCCCAGCACCGTCCCCGGACGGACCCAGTCGAAGGCCGGATCCGCCCGGTAGATAACGATGTCGGCGCCGCACAGGCCGCAGAGCGTGATGGTCAGTTCCACCTCTTCCGGCCTCGGGGCGCGCAGCGGGTGGTCAACCACGCCGACGCCGCCGGCCGCCACTGCGGTGCGGACGAGGGCCGGCACCTGCCGGACGGGTCCGAGGCGCCCGCCCGGGACACCTGCTGCCATCTGGCATCCCTCCTTCATCCCTATCTTCCGATCCTATCCGGGCCGGGGACCGGACGCGGAGCCGCCGGCGGGATGGATCAGCGCCCCGCGGCGGCCTCGCGGAACAAGGTGCCCAGGAGGGCGGCACCCTTGCGGATGTCCTCCAGCGGGGGCAGGCAGAAGGACAGCCGCATCTCGTTGCTTCCCTGCCCGTCCGTATAGAAGGCGGTTCCCGGCACGTAGACCACGCCGTGATCGATGGCCTCGTGGACCAGGGCCTCGGCGTCGACGCCCTCGGGCAGCGTCACCCACAGGTAGAAGCCGCCGGTCGGCCGGTTCCAACTCGTGCCCTCCGGCATGGCCTCGGTGAGGGCATCCACCAGGGTGGTGAACTTCTCCTCGTAGATGCCGCGGTACTTGGCCAGCGTCTCCTGCCAGGCCGGGTCGTCCAGGTACGCCGTGAGCAGCTGCTGGGAGAAGACCGACGGGTTCAGCGTGGAGGTCTCCGCGGTGTTCAGCAGCACGCTGTACATGGCCTGCGGCGGCAGCACCCAGCCCAGCCGCAGCCCCGGGGCGATCATCTTGGAGAAGGAGCCGAAGTACAGCGTGATGTCCGCGAACTCCGGCTGGATGGCCGGCATGGTCCGGCCGTCGAAGCCGAGCAGGCCGTAGGGGTTGTCCTCGAAGATCAGCAGGTCCTGCCCGCGGCAGAGCTCGCCCACTGCCCGCCGCCGTTCGGCGGAGAGGTTGACCCCGCCGGGATTCTGGAAGTTCGGGATGGTGTACAGGCCCTTGGCGGTCTTGCCGGCGGCCTTGACCTCGGCGATCTTGCGCTCGAGGTCCTCGGGGATGAGCCCGTCCGCGTCCATGTCCACATGCACGATTTCGGCCTCGTAACCGGTGAAGACGGCCATGCCGCCGGCATAGGACGGGGCCTCGGCGAAGATCACGTCGCCCGGGTTCACCAGCGTGCGGGCGCAGACGTCCAGCGCCTGCTGGCTGCCGTTGGTGACAATCACCTGCTCCGGGCCCGCGCTGATGCCCTCGAGCTTCATCAGCTCCACGATGTGGGCCCGCAGTTCGGGGATGCCCTGGCTGGCGCCGTACTGCAGCGCCGCGGTGCCCTGGGTCTCCATCAGCCGCGCGGCGTCTGCGGCCAGCTGCGCGAAGGGCAGCTGGCCCAGGTACGGGGCGCCGTTGGCGAAGGAGATGATCCCGGGTTTCTGTGCGGCGCGGAAGACCTTGCGCACCTCGGAGGGCCGGGCGGCAAGGGTGCGGTCCGCGTACCAGCGGGTCGTTGCGGGGAGGATGCTGTCGCTTGTCATGAAATGTGCCTTCGGTGGAATGGGTGTGGTCAGCCGGCGCTGAAGCGTAGTGCCGGCCGGACCTCCTCCGAGTATGGACCCCGGGAATCCATGCTGTCTAAGACCTTAATCCTTCCCTGTCCATACCAGAAGGGCATGTCTGCCGGGAGCCGCCTTGCGGTTCCTGCCGCCAGGTGTCACCGGGATCCCTTATGCCTTAACGGCATGAGGACAGACGGATAAAAGTATTGGTCGGGCATAGGAAGCGGCCTCTAACCTCACGGTAGCTTCATTCTCGAAAGTAAGGCTGTGAGATGTCCCACCCCACCAGCGCACAGAATACGCCGTGTCCGGCGGAACAGCCGGTCAGCGGCGCGGTTCCCGCCGACCAGGGCTTCGTCGAGCGCGGCGACCACGGTTACCGCAAGACCATGTCCAACTTCCAGATCCAGATGATCTCCCTCGGCGGCGCCATCGGCACCGGCCTGTTCCTGGGCCTGGGCTCCCGGCTCAACGCGGCAGGACCGGCGCTGCTGCTGGCCTATGCCGCCACCGGCGCCGTCGCCTACCTGCTGATGCGCGCCATCGGCGAACTGGTCATGCACCGGCCCACCACCGGCTCCTTCGTCTCCTGGGCCCGCGAATTCTTCGGGGACCGGTTGGCCCACCTGACCGGCTGGACCATGGTGATCCTCGGGTCCCTGCTCGGGGTGGTCGAAGTGGCGGCGGTGTCCGTGTACGTGCAGTACTGGTGGCCCGCGGTCCCGGCCTGGATCCCGGCCCTGGTGGCCTGGCTGCTGATTGTCGGCTCCAACCTCTACTCGGCGCGGATGTTCGGCTTCATCGAGGCGGGCGCCAGCTCCATCAAGGTGGCCGCCATCCTGCTCTTCATCGGCGCCGGCCTGCTGCTGGTGTTCCTCGGCGGCCCGATGGGCCTGCCCACCGAGGCCGGCGTGGCCAACCTCTTCCGCGGCGGATTCTTCACCAACGGCGTGCTCGTGGTCGCACTTGTCAGCCAGGGCGTGGTGTTCTCCTATTCCGGCATCGAAATCTCCGCGGTTGCCGCCGGCGAGGCCAGGAATGCCCGCGAGGTCATGCCCAAGGCCATCCGCAGCATCGTGTTCCGCATCCTGGTCTTCTACATCGGCTCGGTGCTGGTCCTGTCCATGCTGCTGCCCACCAGCGCCTACAGCGGCGACGAGTCCCCGTTCGTCACCGCACTCTCCGCCTTCAACATCCCGTGGCTCGGCTCGGTGATGAACTTCGTGGTCCTCACCGCGGCCCTGTCCGGCGTCAATGCCACCCTGTACGCCACCGTCCGCGCCCTGCGCACCCTGGCCGCCAACGGGGATGCACCCCGGACCGCCAACAAGATGAGCAAGCGCGGGGTGCCCGTGGGCGCACTGGCCGCGATCGGCGGCTTCTACTTCCTGGGCGTCCTGATGACGGCGTTCTTCGGCGGCGTGCAGGTCTTCGAAGTGGCCCTCGGCGCCAGTGCGGTGTGCATCCTGGTCCTGTGGATCACCATCTTCGCCTGCCAGCTGCGGCTGCGCCGGCACCAGGACACCGGGAAGCTGCCCGTGGTCGGTTTCCGGATGCCCGGTGCCCCGCTGACCTCCTGGATCGGCATTGCCGCCCTGGGCGCGGTGTTCGTGTCCATGGTGGTGCCGGGCACCGGTGACGGCTGGTGGATGAGCCTGCTCGGCAGTGTGGCGCTGTTCGGCGGCATCACCATCGGCTACGAGGTCCTCAAACGCACCAAGGCGCGCCGGCTGCCGGTGGCCGCGGACGGGTAGTCCGGGGGCAGGCTGCCTTGGATCCCGCTGCCGCCATGGGTCCTGCCGTCGGATGGGACGGCCGGCGTCAGTCCGCCTGCCGCCAGGAGTAGCGGCGTTCGGGCCGCCCGACGCCGTACCGGAGCTGGACATCCACGCGGCCTTCCTCGCTCAGGTACTCCAGGTAGCGGCGGGCACTGACCCGGGAAGTGCCCAGCAGGTTGGCGGCCTCGGTTGCGGAGAGGTCCGTCCCCGCCTGGCGCAGCAGCTGCTGGACCAGCTGCAGGGTCTCGGCGCTGCAGCCCTTGGGCAGCGGGCGCCCGGCCCGGCTGATGCCGAACACGCGGTTCACGTCCGCCTGTTCGGCGGTGCTCTTCGAGGAGGCCAGCGGCCGGTAGGCCTGCTGGTAGTGCTCGAGCCGTTCGCGCAGGTCCTGGCTGGAGAAGGGCTTCATCAGGTAGTGCACGATGCCGCCGCGCAGCGCCCGGCGTACGGTGTCCATTTCACGGGCGGCGCTGATGATGAGGACGTCCAGTTCGGGAGCCACCGCGCGCAGGCGGTGCAGCAGGTCCAGGCCGCTGATGTCGGGCAGATGGATATCGAGCAGGACCAGGTCCGGGTGCAGGCGCCGGACGGCCTCCAGTGCCTGGGCGCCGGTATGCGCGACGCCGGCAACAGTAAAGCCGGGCATCTGCCGGACGAATCCGGCATGCACCTTGGCGACCATGAAGTCGTCATCGATTATCAGGACCTTGATCATCAACACTGGTTCTGCTTCTTCAGCCGGGCCGTAAACACGGCGCCGTGATCGTTGCGGACCGTTACTTCCCCGCCACGCCTGAGACATATTAGCCGGGTGAGGGCGAGGCCGAAGCCCCTGCCGCCGTCGCTGGTGGAGGTCTTGGTGGTGAATCCCTGGCGGAAGATGTCATCCATCCGTTCCGCGGCGATGCCCGGACCCGAGTCGTGCACCGTAACGAGGATCCGGCCGGTTTCATCGCTGACGCTCACCCGCACCGTGGGGTCCGGGGTGCCGCTGACGGCGTCCATGGCGTTGTCGATGAGGTTGCCGGCCACGGTGGCCAGGTCGCGGGAGAGGTCCTCGTCCACCCGGCCCAGGGCCGAGCCCTCGTCCAGCCGCAGGGCCAGGCCGCGCTCGGAGGCGAGGCTGGCCTTGGCAATGAGCAGCGCGGCCAGCGCCGGATCCTGGATGCGGGTGGTGACGTCGTCGTAGAGCCGGGTCCGGCTCAGGCTGACCCCGTTGACGAAACTGACCACCTCGTCATACTCGCCCAGCTGGATCAGGCCGGAAATGGTGTGCAGCTGGTTGGCGAATTCGTGTGTCTGGGCCCGCAGCATGTCCGTGGTCGCGCGGGTCGTGCCCAGCTCCTTCTCCAGGGCGGAGAGTTCGGTGCGGTCGCGCAAGGTGGTGACGGAGCCGATGATCCTGCCGCGGGAATGCAGCGGCATGCGGTTGAACACCACCACCCGTTCGCCCACGAGGACAAGGCGGTCCGGGTCCTGCTGGTCCGTGGCCAGGACCTCGCGCAGCTGCGGGTGGACGGTGAGTTCGTCGAGGCCGCGGCCCAGGCAGTCCGGCGGCAGCTGCAGCAGCCGGCGCGCGCCGTCGTTGGCCAGCGTAATGCGCTGGTCCGGGTCCAGGGCGATCACGCCTTCTTTTACGCCGTGCACGATCGCTTCGCGGTGCTCGACGAGGCCGGCGATTTCATCCGGTTCCATCCCCAGGGTCTGCCGCTTGACCCGGCGCGCCAGCAGCAGGGAACCGATGCCGCCGAGGGCGAGGGAAACCCCCAGGTAGGTCAGGAGGTTGGGGACGGCGTCGCCGAACCGTTCAAGCATGGAGGGATACTCGCGTCCCACGGCCGCAATACCGGCCAGATGCCCGCTGTCGTCCAGGACGGGCACGTGCGCGGCCAGGAAGGCTTCGCCGTCCACGGTGACCGGCCCCGTCCAGGCCCTTCCGGACAGGACGCGGCTGGCACCCAGCGGCAGCTTCGTGCCGGTCTGGGACGGATCCGAGGAAGTCAGGATGGTCCGGTCCGACTTGGCCAGGATGACAAAGCGGGAACCGGAAACCGTCCGCACGGATTCGGCCACCGCGGGCAGGGCTGCGCCGAAACGGGGTTCGGCATCCGGCAGGAGCGAGCGGACCACCGGCAGGGCGGCCAGGGTTTCGGCGGCGGAGAGGGCCCGGCGGCCTTCGACCCGTTCGAATGTCCGGGCGGACTGGGCCAGGGAGAGGGCGACGACGCCGATCAGCACCGCGACCACGATCAGCAGCTGCAGCAGCAGGTACTGACCCGACAGGGACATGCCGTACCGGGGGCGTGCCGGCCGCTGCCGGCCGTCCTGCTGGGGCACGCGGGTCCTTTCCATTTGCGGCCCGGATGCTTCCGCAGGCCTTTCTGCTTGGTTGGGTGAACTATATCCGGCCTTCGGCCCGGTTCCGCACCGGGCGGTGAACACAATGAACACAACGTTCTTTGAGAACACAACCGTGACCGGCATCACAGGCGCCCATAGCGTTGAATCATCACTGCACCTTGAGGAAAGAGGATTTCCATGCGTCGAATGAATACGCTGCGCCTGAATGTGCTGCGCCTCGCGGCCGCCGGCCTGCTCCTGGCGGTAACCGGCTGCGGGGCGACCGCCTCCGGCGGCAGCAACAATGCCGGCGGCAGCGCTGCCGAGGGACCGGTCAGCGGGCTGCGGATCATGGTTCCCAATACTCCCGGCGGTGGCTACGACACCACGGCCCGGGTGGCGGCCAAGGTGATGGAGGAGACCAGGATTGCCTCCGGCATCGAGGTCTTCAACCTGGCAGGCGCCGGAGGCACCGTGGGCCTGGCCCGGGCCGTCAATGAAAAAGGCAACGGCGAGCTGGCCATGCTGATGGGGCTCGGCGTGGTGGGGGCCAGCTACACCAATGACTCCGCCGCGAAGCTGACCGATACCACGCCGCTGGCGCGTTTGATCCAGGAGCCGGGAGCCATCATGGTGTCCAAGGACTCCCCGTACAAGACCATCGACGACCTGGTCGCGGCCTGGAAGGAAAACCCGGCCAAGGTCAGCGTCGGCGGCGGTTCCTCGCCCGGCGGGCCGGACCACCTGCTGCCGATGCAGCTGGCCCAGGCCGTAGGGATCGACCCGAAGAAGGTGAACTTCGTGTCCTACGACGGCGGCGGGGACCTGCTGCCGGCGATCCTGGGTAACAAGCTTGGTTTCGCGGCCTCCGGTGCCGGCGAGTACATCGACCAGATCAAGAAGGGCGAGATCCGCGTCCTGGCCACCAGCGGCGAAGAGCGCCTCGAGGGTGTGGACGCGCCGACCCTGAAGGAATCCAACATCGATCTCGTGTTCACCAACTGGCGCGGCATCGTCGCCCCGCCCCAGACGAGCGAGGAGGACAAGCAGAAGTGGATTGACGCCCTGGAGAAGATGCACGGCACGCCCCAGTGGCAGCAGGCCCTCAAGGACAACGGCTGGAGCGACGCCTTCACCACCGGCGAGGAATTCTCCTCCTTCCTGAAGGAACAGGACGAGCGGGTGGCCAACGTCCTGTCCGAGCTGGGGCTTGCGTGAAACAGCTGGCTGCCCGGCTGAAAGGCCGCTCCGAGCTGGGCCTCGCGGCCCTGCTCGGGGCGGTCGGCGTGACCGTCATCCTCGACGCCCTCTCGCTCACCGTCCCGTATTCGCAGGCCGACCCGGTCGGGCCGAAGACCGTGCCGATCATCGTCGGCAGCCTGCTGCTGGTCTGCGCCGTGCTGCTCGCCATCAACGTGATGCGCGGCGGCCGGGGCGAGGCCGAGGGCGGCGAAGACGTGGACCTGTCCCATCCCAGCGACTGGCGGACCGTGCTTCCGCTGATGGGCGCGTTCGTGCTCAACATCCTCCTGATCGACACCGTCGGCTGGGTGATCTCCGGAGCCCTGCTGTTCTGGGGCAGCGCCTGGGCCCTGGGCAGCCGCCGCTACATCCGGGACGCGGTCATCGCCATCGTCCTGGCCCTGGGCACGTTCTATGGTTTCTACCTCGGCCTGGGCATCAGCCTCCCGGCCGGACTGCTGCAAGGAGTGCTCTAAATGGAGACATTCGACCTGCTGATGCAGGGATTTTCGACGGCGGCGACCCCCCTTAACCTGCTCTACGCGTTCATCGGCGTGCTGCTGGGCACCGCTGTGGGCGTGCTGCCCGGCATCGGCCCGGCGATGGCCGTGGCCCTGCTGCTGCCGGTGACCTACGGACTGGAAGCGACCAGCGCGTTCATCATGTTCGCCGGCATCTACTACGGCGGCATGTACGGCGGGTCGACCACCTCCATTCTGCTGAACACCCCTGGCGAGTCCGCCACCGTCATCACGGCGATCGAGGGCCACAAGATGGCCAAGGCCGGCCGGGCCGCGCAGGCCCTGGCCACGGCCGCCATCGGCTCCTTCGTCGCCGGCACCATCGGCACCGTGCTGCTCGTGACGTTCACCCCCATGGTCGTGGACTTCGCCGTCAGCCTCGGCGCGCCCAGCTACCTGGCCATCATGGTGCTGGCGCTGCTCGCCGTGACCGCCGTGCTCGGCTCCTCGAAGCTGCGGGGCTTCGCCTCCCTAGGCCTCGGCCTGGCCGTCGGCCTGGTCGGCATCGACCATGGGACCGGCCAGCAGCGCCTGGTCTTCGGGCAGCCGCTGCTGGCCGACGGGCTGGACATCGTCGTCGTCGCCGTCGCCATCTTCGCAGTCGGCGAGGCACTCTGGATCGCCGCCCACCTGCGGCGCAAGCCGTTGCAGACCATTCCGGTGGGCCGGCCCTGGATGGGCAGGCAGGACTGGAAGCGGTCCTGGAAGCCGTGGCTGCGCGGCACCGCCTACGGCTACCCGTTCGGCGCCCTGCCGGCCGGCGGCGCGGAGGTCCCGACCTTCCTGTCCTACGTGACCGAGAAGAAGCTCTCCAGGCACCCGGAGGAGTTCGGCCACGGTGCCATCGAGGGTGTTGCCGGTCCGGAAGCGGCCAACAATGCGTCGGCTGCCGGCACCCTGACCCCGATGCTCGCCCTCGGCCTGCCCACCAACGCCACCGCGGCGGTCATGCTGGCCGCCTTCGTCCAGTACGGCATCCAGCCCGGGCCGCTGCTCTTCGACAACGAGCCGGAACTGGTGTGGGCCCTGATCGCCAGCCTCTTCATCGGCAACACCCTGCTGCTGCTGATCAACCTGCCGCTGGCGCCGGTCTGGGCCAAGCTGCTGCAGATCCCGCGGCCGTACCTGTACGCCGGCATCCTGTTCTTCGCCACGCTGGGCGCCTACGCGGTGAACCTGCAGGCGTTCGACCTGGTGATCCTGCTGGTGCTCGGCCTGCTCGGCTTTGCGATGCGCCGCTACGGCCTGCCCGTGCTGCCGCTGATCATCGGCGTCATCCTCGGCCCGCGGGCCGAGGAGCAGCTGCGCAAGGCCCTGCAGCTTAGTGCCGGCGACGTTTCCGGCCTGTGGAGCGAGCCCATCGCCGTCGGGGTCTACCTCATCGTGGCGCTGGTCCTGGCCTGGCCGCTGGTTATGCTGGCCCTGCGGAAGGTGCGCCCCCGTCCTGCGGTTGCCGGGGCGGAGGTCCCTGCCCGCGCCGGTGCCGCGGCCAATAACGACGGCGCTCCGGCCGGCTCCGGCGAGGGTCCCTCCGGGCCCGCAGCCCGCCACCGCGCCGAAGAAATCCAACACGAACGGGAGACATCATGAGCATCATCGTCGGCTACATCCCCACCCCGGAAGGCGAGGCCGCCCTGGAGCGCGCCATCCGCGAAGCGTCCGCCGCCGAGGCGCCGCTGGTGGTGGTGAACTCGACGCGCGGAGATGTCTTCGTCGACGAGCGGTTTGTCCAGCCGGATGCTGCCAAGGCACTGGACCACCGGCTTGCAGCCTCCGGCGTGGAGTACACCCTGCTCCAGCCGATGGGCGGACATGATGCCGCCGAGGAGGTGCTCGACGCCGCCGGCCAGCACAGGGCAGACCTGATCGTTATCGGGCTGCGCAAGCGCAGCCCGGTGGGCAAGCTGATCATGGGCAGCACGGCGCAGCGGATCCTGCTGCAGGCGGAATGCCCGGTCTTGGCCGTCAAGGCCGCGGCCGCCTAGGAGGCCGGAGCCGGACAGGGCGGGCCGGACAGCGCAGGGCCGCAGCGGGTTGCCGCTGCGGCCCTGCGTGCCTGTCGCGGCCCCGCGTCGGGTCCCGCCGTCACTCTGTCCGTTGCGGCTGACAGAGTGACGGACTCTGGAAGCCGGCCGCGCCGGTCTCGCGCGGCTCCTTCCCGGTCCGCGGAGCCTGGAAATCTGTCAGTGCCGGAGCGGCAGACTGACGCACTCACAGACTTCCGGCGCGCCTTCGGGAAACCCGGCCGGATGCGTGAAAGGGTGGCCCCAGCGGCAAAGGAGGGATCATGAGACAGGGCCTTGAGCGCGTCGTCGCCGTTGTCAACGGCAAGGGCGGGGTCGGCAAGACGACGATCACCGCGAATATCGGCGGCATGCTGGCCGCCAGCGGCTACCGGATCCTGCTGGTGGACATGGATCCGCAGGGCAACCTGGCCGAAGAGCTCGGCTACACGAACAGGCCGGTCAACGACGACGGGCTGGCCCTGTCGCGCACCCTGGCCTCCGGCAGTGCGGCGCAGCCCGTGGCCGGCATCCGCGCGAACCTGGACGTGCTCATCGGGGGAGCCCACCTGGACACGGCTGCCGCGGGGCTGACGATGAAGGCCCGCAAGGACCCGTCCGGCGCCAAGTCCGCCCTGGCCTCCGCGCTCGTCCCGGTGGCGCCGGATTACGACCTCATCTTCATCGACTGCCCGCCCGGCCAGGAAACCCTGCAGCAGGCAGCGCTCGCGGCCGCGCGGTGGGCCCTGATCCCGGTCAAGACCGATGCCTCCTCGCGCAAGGGGCTGCGGGACGTGGCCCGGCGGCTGGATGCCGTCATCGACATCAACCCGAACCTGGACCTGCTGGGCGTGGTGCTCTTCGGGGTCAACCGTTCGGCACACCGCGTGGTGGAGGCCGCGCGGGAAGGGGTCCGCGAGGACCTTGGCGACGGCGCGCCCGTCCTGTCGGCCTCCATCAGGCATGCCGAGGCCGCCGCGCAGGAGAGTCGGGAACGCGGCCTGCTCGCCTTCGAACTGGAAGAAGCTGTCCTCGCGGCCCCCAAATGGTGGGAGCTGCGGCGCAACAACGTTCAGCACGACGGGCCGCGGTCCAGGAGCGCCGTCGGCCTCGCCGAGGACTTCCAGGCCCTGGGCGAAGAGGTCATTGCGCGGATCGCGGCCGGGGAAGCGGCAGCCCCCGGCCAGGCCCTGGCCAAGGCGGGAGGTGCACGATGACGGCACCTGCACGCCGCACCTTGACCGGCCTCGCGCCGCGGACGGCAATCGGCGAGGGCGTCAGCCGGCTGATTCGGGCCAACCGGCCGGACGGGCCGCAGGCACCGGAAGCCGGGACTCCTGCCGCACCCGCGCCGGAACAGGCAGAGTCCGGAACTCACGGAGTCCCGAAGTATCTGCAGCTGCGGCGCCGCGAAGCCCGTGTCTACGACGAACAGGCCGACGCGCTCACGCTGCTCGCCCGGCGCCTGAACAACGGCAGGCAGCTGCCCAACGGAAAAACCAGCGGGGAACGGATCACCGACAACACACTGCTGCGGCTGGCCATCGACCTCCTGCTCGCCCGGGCCGACGACCTGGAGGGCACCACCGAAGAGGAACTGGCCGCCAGCCTGGGGCTGGAACCCAGGACACTCGGGCAGCGCCCCAAGTGAAGCAGCAGGGGTGCCCGGCCTGACCGAAGCGAAGGCCGGGGACCCCCGCCGAACGCGTCAGGCAGCCGGAGGCTTCCGGCCCCGGAGCACGGGCTGCAGGGCGGCGGTCTGCCGGCGCAGCGCCTGGGCCACGGCGGCGACGGCGGGCTGGCGGAGCGAATCCGGGCGCAGCACCATCCAGTACGGCAGCTCTTCGGCGAAGTCCTCCGGCAGCAGCCGCACCAGGTCGGGGTGGCGGTCTGCCATGAAGCACGGCAGGAAGCCGATCCCGGCGCCCGCGCGGGTCGCTTCCACGTGGACGAAGACGTTGGTGCAGCTCAGGCCGTCGCGCATCGAGGGCACCAGCCGGCGCGGGGCGTCAAGGTCGTCCACCTGGAGCATGGAGTCTACGAAATACACCAGCGGATGCTGCACCAATTCCTTTACCGTGGCCGGCGTTCCCCGCTCGGCCAGGTAGTCGCGCGCGGCATACATGCCCAGCACATAGGAACCGAGCCGGAACGCCTCCGCGCGGTGCACCTGGGGCTCGCCCACCACCACCTCGATGTCCAGTCCGGAGCGGTGCTGCAGCGCCCGGCGCGTGACGGTCACGATCTCGACGCTGAGCCGCGGATGCTCGCGCTGCAGGGCCGCGACGGCCGGGGCGACGACATAGGCGCTGAAGCCGTCCGTGGCGGACATCCGGACGACGCCGGAGATCGCGTCGGCCGTTTCCTCCGGCCTGTTGAGCAGCGCCACGGCTGCCTCGACGCCCTCCGCGGCGTGGGCCGCCCGGCGCCCCAGATCCGTCAGCTCCCAGCCCCCGACCGTCCGGGCCAGCACCCGGCCGCCGAGTGCTTTCTCCAGCGCCGCGATGCGCCGCGAGACGGTGGTGTGGTTCAGGCCCAGGCTGTCCGCCGCCGTCGTGAACCTGCCGGTCCGCGCCACCGCCAGCAGCACGAGCAGGTCGTCGGGGTGCGGCGGCTCGGCCGGCGGGCGGGGTTCGGATGTAAGGCTGGAGGCACTCATATCTGCAATTCTGCACCTCCTCCGTGCGCAAGTGGCCATTGCTGCACATTGGGTCCGCGGTGATACTCGTGGAAGCCGGCTGTGCCGCCGGCCACACGCACTGCACGTCCAGTAAGGCATCGAGCAGGCGTCACTGTGGACGCCGTGAAGGAGAGACATGAGTGTCAATCAACGCAACAATGCTGCCGGAGAATCTGCCGGCACGGGGCTGCGGAAGATCGTCGCCGCCTCGATGGTGGGCACGGTCGTGGAATGGTACGAGTTCTTCCTCTATGCCACCGCGGCCAGCCTGGTGTTCGGAAAGTACTTCTTCCCGGATGCCGGCACCGAGCTGGACGGCATCATCGCCGCCTTCCTGACTTATGCCGTGGGCTTCGTGGCCCGGCCGCTCGGCGGCATCGTCTTCGGCCAGATCGGCGACAAGCTCGGCCGCAAGCACACGCTGCAGGTCACCATCATCCTGGTCGGCGTGGCCACGTTCCTGATGGGCTGCCTCCCCGGCTTCAACTCGATCGGCTACTGGGCGCCGGCGCTGCTGGTGGTGCTGCGCTTCATCCAGGGCTTCGCCGTCGGCGGCGAATGGGGCGGCGCGGTGCTGCTGGTCGCCGAGCACAGCCCGAACAGGCAGCGGGCCTTCTGGTCCAGCTGGCCGCAGGCCGCCGTGCCGGTGGGCAACCTGCTGGCCACCCTGGTGCTGCTGAGCATGTCCTGGATCCTGCCCGCGGACCAGTTCCTGGGCTGGGGCTGGCGCGTGGCGTTCTGGCTCTCCGCCGTGATCGTGCTGGTGGGCTACTACATCCGCACCCACGTGTCCGAGGCGCCGATCTTCCTGCAGGCTCGTGCCGAGGCGGAGGCCGAGAAGGCCGCCGGCTACGGTGTGCTGGAGGTCGTGAAGAAGTACCCGAAGGGCGTGCTGAAGGCCATGGGCCTGCGCTTCGCGGAGAACATCATCTACTACATCATCGTCAGCTTCACCATTGTGTACTTGAAGACGGTGCACCAGTACGATACGAGCCAGCTGCTGCTGGCCCTGCT
The DNA here is from genome assembly GCF_042679445.1 of Arthrobacter sp. GCM10027362. Taxonomy (NCBI): domain Bacteria; kingdom Bacillati; phylum Actinomycetota; class Actinomycetes; order Micrococcales; family Micrococcaceae; genus Arthrobacter; species Arthrobacter sp. GCM10027362. Next base: position 591 of record NZ_JBHTML010000107.1, on the reverse strand, counting down.
GGTGGCCCACGTGGTCCACTTCCTGGTCATTCCGCAGGTCGGACGGCTGGCCGACGCCGTGGGCCGGAAGCCGGTCTACCTGGCCGGCGCCGTGCTGTCCGCCACCTGGGCGTTCTTCGCCTTCCCGATGTTCGATACGCTCAACGACCTTGTCATCATCCTGGCCGTGACCATCGGCTTGTGCTTCCACGCCCTGATGTACGCGGGCCAGCCGGCCATCATGGCGGAGATGTTCCCGACCCGGATGCGCTACTCGGGCGTTTCGCTCGGCTACCAGGTCACGTCGATCCTGGCCGGGTCCATGGCGCCGATCATCGCCACCGCGCTGCTGCAGCAGACCGGCAGCTGGGTGCCGGTCGCGGTCTACGTCCTGGTTGCCTGCGCCATCACCGGCGCTACCGTGCTGACGCTGCACGAGACCAAGGGCTTCTCGCTCCACGACATTGACGCTGAGGATGCCCGCAGGCACGGGCTCGACGCCAAGCCGGTGGCCCGATGAGCGCGGGGGAGCCGCACCTGCCGCTGAAGGGCAGGCGCGCCCTGGTCACCGGCGGTGCCGGCGGCATTGGCGCCGCGGTGGCCCGTACGCTG